>CAXTTD010000202.1:0-687 GCA_964246945.1 uncultured Solirubrobacteraceae bacterium
GGGCGGACCTGCTCGACGAGCGAGTTCCACTCTCCGCAGCCGGGGCAGCGACCCGCCCACCGGGCGGACTCGTGACCGCAAGCCGAGCACACGTGTACGGAGCTGGGACGAGGCATCGCGGTCAAGCCTACGGCCCACCCCCGACGTCAACGGCCGCCCGGGACCGGGTACTCACCGACCGGTGATCAATTCGTCGCCGATCTGGCACAGACCGCCAGGAAGCTCTGACAGAATCCCCGCGTGGCGATTGCGGGGAGCGGCCGAGCGTGAACATCCGGGTGCCCGGCACGGGCGCGCTCGTCCCCGGCGCCGCGTCGGCGCGCCCCGCCGAGCGCAGCGAGCGCGCGACCTGGTCCCTGTACCTCGGCCTCGGCGGCGTCGGCTTCGGCTTTCTGCTCATGTTCGCGGTGCTCACCCCCGCCGCGATCGTGTGCGGGATCGGAGGCCTGCGGGAGATCCATGCCCGCCCGGAACTCACCGGGCGCGCGCGGGCATGGATCGGGATGGGGCTCGCGATGGTCGCGCCGGTGCTGTGGGTGGGACTGTTCGTCGTGTTTCTCGTGCACGGCTTCACGTAGATGGGTCACTGAACACGAAAGACGGCCCCCCGGGGCCCGGGGGGCCGCGGGCAACTGCGCACGCGGGGGCAGCGTGCCCGACCGGGGGGCGCTGGGCGCCGGGGGGGTG
>CAXTTD010000202.1:697-6189 GCA_964246945.1 uncultured Solirubrobacteraceae bacterium
GGGCGCGGAATCGGACTCCGCCGCCGCGCCACCCTCCGCGCCGACGCCGACCGGCGTCGGCTTGGGGGCGGGCTCGATGATCGAGAGCTTCACGTCGTCCTCGTCGGAATCGCCGCCTTCGCCGGGCTCGACGAGCACCGTGGCCCCGGGCATGACCTGTGCGCGCAGCACGAAGTCGGCGAGCGGATCCTCGATGTAGCGCTGAATCGCGCGCCGCAGCGGACGGGCGCCCATCGCGGGGTCCCAGCCCTTCTCGACGAGCAGGTCCTTGGCCTCGTCGGAGAGCTCGAGCTGGAGCTCGCGCTCGGCCATCGACTCGCGGATGCGGGTGAGCAGGAGATCGACGATCTGCTTGATCTCGCTCTTGGCCAGCTTGTGGAAGACGATCACGTCGTCGAGGCGGTTGAGGAACTCGGGCCGGAAGACGCGCTTGAGCTCGCCCATGATCCGGTTCTTCATGTCGTCGTAGGTGATGCCGGTCTCGTCCTCGGTGACCGCGAAGCCGAGCGGAGTGTTGCGAGCGATCTCCGACGCCCCGATGTTCGAGGTCATGATCACGATGCAGTGCCGGAAGTCGACCGTACGGCCCTGCGCGTCGGTGAGCCGGCCGTCCTCGAGGATCTGCAGCAGGATGTTGAACACATCCGGATGTGCCTTCTCGATCTCATCGAGCAGCAGCACGCTGTAGGGCTTGCGCCGGACCGCCTCGGTGAGCTGACCGCCCTCGTCGTAGCCGATGTAGCCGGGGGGCGAACCCACGAGCCGCGACACCGCGTGCTTCTCCATGTACTCGGACATGTCGATGCGGATCATCGTCTCCTCGTCGCCGAACAGGAACTCGGCGAGCGTCCGCGCCAGCTCGGTCTTCCCGACGCCCGAGGGACCGAGGAAGATGAACGAGCCCGTCGGCCGCTTGGGGTCCTTCAGGCCAGCCCGGGAGCGGCGGATGGCCTTGGAGATGACCTCCACGGCGGGCCGCTGTCCGATGACGCGCTTGTGGAGTTCCTCCTCCATGCGCATGAGCTTCGCGGTCTCGGCCTCGGTGAGCTTGAACACGGGGATCCCGGTCCACATGGAGACGATGTCGGCGATCTCCTCCTCGCCGATCGACGGGCGCTCGGTCGATTCGCCGGCCTCCCACTGATCGGCGAGCTCACGCTTGCGCTGGGTGAGGCGTCGCTCGGTGTCGCGCAGGTTCGCCGCCTTCTCGAACTCCTGGGACTCGATCGCCTCCTCCTTCGCGCGCCGGGTCTCGTCGATCTCCTCCTCGAGCTCGCGATACACCGGCGGAGAGGTCATCGACTTGATGCGCATTCGCGACGCGGCCTCATCGATGAGGTCGATCGCCTTATCGGGCAGGAACCGGTCGGAGATGTAGCGGTCGGCGAGATCGGCGGACGCCTCAAGCGCCTCGTCGGTGATGTTCACCTTGTGGTGCTGCTCGTAGCGGTCGCGCAACCCCTTGAGGATCTGCACGGTCTCCTCGGTGGAGGGCTGGTCGACGGTGATCTTCTGGAAGCGCCGCTCGAGCGCCGAGTCGCGCTCGAGGTACTTGCGGTACTCCTCGAGCGTGGTGGCGCCGACGGTCTGCAGCTCACCGCGAGCCAGCGCGGGCTTGAGGATCGAGGCCGCGTCGATCGCGCCCTCGGCCGCACCCGCGCCCACCAGGTTGTGCAGCTCGTCGATGAACAGAATGATGTCGCCGCGCTGAGTGATCTCCTTCATCACCTTCTTCAGCCGCTCCTCGAACTCACCCCGGTACTTGGAGCCCGCCACGAGGGCCGCCAGATCGAGGGTGTAGATCTGCTTGCCCTTGAGCAGCTCGGGCACGTCGGCATTGGTGATCCGCTGGGCGAGTCCCTCGACCACAGCGGTCTTGCCAACGCCGGGTTCGCCGACGAGCACCGGGTTGTTCTTGGTGCGTCGGGAGAGGATCTGCATGATCCGCTCGATCTCGGTCTCGCGGCCGACCACGGGGTCGAGCTTGCCCTCGGAGGCGAGCTTGGTGAGGTTGCGACCGAACTGGTCGAGCAGCTTGGAGGACTTCTTGCCCTCTCCGGTACCCGCCGCGCCGGCCGCGCCGGAACCCGAACCGCGCTGGCGGCTGCCGGGGCCGGACAGCATCCGGATCACCTCGTTGCGGATCTTCTCGGAGTCCGCATCGAAGTCGAGCAGGATGCGGGCGGCGACGCCCTCGTTCTCGCGCACGAGGCCGAGCAGGATGTGCTCGGTGCCGATGTAGTTGTGCCCGAGGCTCAGCGCCTCGCGCAACGCGAGCTCGAGGACCTTCTTGGCCCGCGGCGTGAACGGGATCTGGCCGGAGGTGACCTCCTCGCCGGAGCCCACGATCCGCACGACCTGGGCACGGACGCGCTCCACCGTGATGTCGAGCGACTCGAGCACCCGGGCGGCGAGTCCCTCCTCTTCGCGCAGCAGGCCGAGCAGGATGTGCTCGGTGCCGATGTAATTGTGCTTGAGGGTCCGAGCCTCTTCCTGGGCCAGGACGACCACCTGGCGGGCTCGCTCTGTGAATCGCTCGAACATGCTCTTCCCTAAGTGTTGTGGCTGGCGCTTCGTCGGAGTCGGTCGGGGGATGGTCCGGTGTGAGTACCTGGAGCTTCGGACTGACGATCCAGCAACTGCAGGGACGCCGACAGGGCCGTCTCACCCACGTATTCGGCAGAAACGCCGAATCGGATGAATGAGACCGGCATCTCTCTCAGGGCCATACCTCAGTCTAACAAGGCACCCGACGGGTCACTCCCACCCCGACCCCGCTCGCGGCGGATCTTGCGGACCGTCCGCAGCGCCGGCGGGGCGTCAGGCGCCGATGTCGATCTTGGTGATCTTCAGCGTGCGCTCGCCCCGCGGGGTCACGATCCTGACCTCCTCGCCGCGCCGGTGGCCGAGCAGCGCCTTGCCGACCGGCGACTCGTTGGAGAGCTTCATCTCCGCCGGGTTCGCCTCGGCGGAGCCGACGATCGTGTACTTGTTCGACTTGCCCTCGGCGTCCTTGACGTGCACGATCGAGCCGACGCGGACCTCGTCGGTACCGAGCTCGGAGGCGTCGACCACCGAGGCCGAGCGCAGCTTGTCCTCGAGCGTCGCGATCCGCGCCTCGAGCATCGCCTGCTCGTTCTTGGCGTCGTCGTATTCGGCGTTCTCGGCGATCTCGCCGAACTCACGGGCCTCCTTGATGCGGTCGGCGACTTCCCGGCGGCGTGCGGTCGAGAGATGATCGAGCTCCGCCTTGAGGTCGGCGAGGCCCTGCGGGGTGAGGATGACGTCCTTGGGCATACGGATCTGCCTTGAGTCTCGTGGTCCGGAAAGAGAGGACGACCCCGCGCGAGAGACGGGGTCGGCGTGCGCTGCCCTAGCCGCGCGGGCGGATGAGTATAGACAGCGCTCGGTGCCCGTTTCGTGCGTCGCGGCGGGCGGTGAGGACGCGCGACGCGTGGGTCAGTGGGCGACGCGCAGACGGACGCTGCGGTACGTCCGGCGCCGGCGCCGATCGGTCGCCTCCACGCGCACCACGACCTTCGCGCCGCGGTGGGCGCGCGCACGCTTCGCGAGTGACCCCGACGCGAACAGCGACGGCCGGCGCAGGGTGATGCGCACGCTGCTCTGCCGGCGGCGGAAGCTGAGCGTGACCCCGGCGTGGATGCGACGCGCGGTGACGCGCACCCGGCCCCGCCCGTGGGTCACCCGGATGCCGCTGTCATGGCGGCCCATCGACAGCCCGGCGGGCAGGCGGATCGTCACCGAGCGCAGGCCGGGGGCGGGACGCCCGCGACTGCCGGTGAGGGTGAGCTCCGGACGCCGGCGGGGGGCGCCCGGGCCGGGGGCCCCGGGGCCGGCGGGCGGGGGGCTGAGGACCGTGATGCGGAACGTCACCGAGGCGCGGTTGGTCGCGTGGTCGACCGCGGTGACGGTCACCGTGAAGTGGCCACTGTGCTGCGGGCGGCCGCTGATCACGCCCGTGGGGGAGATCGTGAGGCCCCGGGGCAGGCCGTGGGCGCGGTAGCGCAGCCGCAGCCCCCCGGAGTCGGTGCCGCTCAGCACGAGGTGGTAGTGCGTGCGCACGACGGCCGCGTGGAGCGCGGGGGCGGGCAGCGTCACGTCGTACACCGGCGCCCGCAGCCCGCACATGCCGGCGCCGAGAGCGGCGGCGTTGGGCACCCCAAGCCCGGTCGTCATGTCGTAGCCCGCGGTCACCGGGAACAGTCCGTGGTTCGTGTTGGTGGCGTCGTTGTTCGCCCGGCCGGTGATCGGGCTCGCTCCCGAGATGTCACGCAGGTCTCCGGGCTGGGTGGCGGCGAGCGTGTACAGCGACGGGTTCTCGAAGCCCAGGCTCGCCCCCCGGCAGGCGGGCAGCGCGTCCATGTCGGCGGTAAGCGCCGCCCACAGCGGGGCCGCGGCGCTCGTCCCGCCGACCGCGGTCCACACGTGCTCTCCGTCGGCGCTGAGGTACACCACGTAACCGAGCGCCGGGTCCCCGGCCGCGGAGACGTCCGGGACCTCGCGGCAGTCCCGGCTCGAGTGGCACGGGGCGGCATTCGAGTAGGCGTTGTGGACCCCGAGCCCCGCGGCGGCGCGGTTCTGGTAGCTCGGCATCGACCACAGCGTGGAGAGCCCGCCGGTGCTCGCCTCGGGCTGCCGGCCCTCGCCGGGCACCGTCTGCTCGCCGTCGTTCCACACGCCCTCGAGCAGCGGGTCGGTCGACACCGCCGGGCTCCACAGGCCGAGCTGGCCGTTCACCTCGGTGTAGAGGCTCGTACCCCCGACGCCGGTCGCGAACGGCTGGGCCGCCGGATCCTGCACGGCGAGCTCGTTGGTGCCGGTGTCGCGGTTGCAGCCCGCCGAGCCGGTGTCGCCAGAGGCCGTCAGGATCGATTGCCCCTGCAGCGCCGCCTCCTGGAAGAGCTTGTCCTCCGCGCGCACGACGCCGAGGTCGGTCCCGTCCTCGGTGATCTTGCGCTCGCAGGAGCCCCACGAGACCGAGATCGTCTTCGCCCGGTCCTGGGAGACGATCTTGGCGTAGTTCAGGACGCTCGCCTCGTCGGTGTCCTGGCTCTGGTAGACGATGACGTGGGCCTTGGGAGCGAGGGAGAGGATCTGCTCGGTGTCGAGCGCGGCTTCCCCGTCGTTGCCCGAGTACTCGGGATGGCCCACGTCCACGTAGGAGATCTTGGTGTGGACCCCGTAGCAGTCAGCGAACACCTTGAGGTCGGCAGGCCGGACCTTCTCGAGCTCGAACACCGCCACGGTCTGCCCGCCCCCCTCGCTGCCCGCCGCGTAGAGGCCGGAGAAGTCGTACGCGTCCTCGATGACGTTGGCGGTGTAGGCCGGATAGCCGGGGTCCGCCGCGGTCCGCAGCGCCGCCCGGCACGGCTGCGCGCCGCCGGCGGAGACGTCGGCGCCGGCCCCGCGGGTCACCGCGGGCGTCGCGTGACGCAGCTCCGGCAGCACTCCTGAGGAGGGCTCCGAGAGCG
>CAXTTD010000203.1:0-6186 GCA_964246945.1 uncultured Solirubrobacteraceae bacterium
GGTTGCCGCGATCAGGGCTATCAAAGCGCCGCCCCCCACCCCCACCCCGCGCCCCACCCACGGCCCCCCCCCCCCGCGGCGGCGCGCCGAACCCTGCAGCTCCCGGCCGACCCCGCACGATCTCCCGGCCGACCCCGCACGGTCTTCCGAGCGCCGGCGCGGTGGCGGGCGGCATTGGGTGGCGAGCGGGATCTGGTTGGCGGGCGGAGATTTCATCCCACTGATCGCTGCAACCGAGGCGGTCGGGACATCTCGGCACTCCGAATGCCGAAATCGCCCAAGCGGCCGACGCCTCGGCGGGAGTGGGACGAAATCCCCCAAGCGGCCGACGCCCCGGCGCGAGTGGGACGAGATCCTCCAGCCGCGCTCGTCGCAGTACGTTGACGTACCGCACAGAACCCCCGTCCGCCGGGGGTTAGCGTGTCGCGTGTCGACGAAATGGGAGACAGAGTTCGATGACCGTGATCGACGGCCGCCACCCCGATCCCCCCCCGCGCGCCCCCGCGCCCGCGCCCCCCCCCACGGCGCCGGCGCCGCTGCCCCCCGGCCCCCGCGGTCGCGAGAGCGTGCGTTGGCTGCGGTTCATGGCCGAGCAGGAGGGTCCGCTCGACTTCCTGGACCGCATGGGTCACCGCTACGGCAACGTGGCGATGCTGCGGACGCCGCTGAAGGACCTCGTGGTCATGCGCGGACCCGAGGCGGTGCGCCACGTGCTGCTCGGCAATCAGGACAACTACCGCAAGTCCCAACCAGTACGAGTTGCTCCAGCCGGTCCTCGGCCAGGGTCTCGTGACCGGTGGCGGAGAGCTATGGCAGCGCCAGCGCAAGCTCGTCCAGCCGGTGTTCGCCAAGCGCCACCTCGGGGCGTTCGCCGACCAGATGGCGCTGGCGGCCGGCTCGGCGCTTGACAGCTGGGAGGCCCAGTGGCCGGACGGCCAGCCGCTCGAGCTCGCCGAGGAGATCCTCCACATCGGCCTTGACACCGTCGGCCGGGCGCTGGTCGGCGCCGATTTCTCCCCGCAGGCGACCGAGTTCGGTGCCGCGCTCGGCAACGCCCTGCATCAGGTGGGGGCGATCTCCCGCGCCACGAGCGTCAACGCCACCCAATACCTGCCTCACATGTCGATCATGCGCTCGGCGATGCTCACCCAACGGCGCCGGCACCGCAGCGGCATGGACAGCGCCGCGGCCCTGCAGCGGGTCGCCGCGCAGATCGTCGACGAGCGGCTCCGCGACGGCCACCGCGACACCGACGACCTGCTGAAGCTGCTGATGGAGGCCACCGACCAGGAGACCGGCGAGCGCATGGACCGCCGGCAGGTGCTCGACGAGCTGCTCACCTTCACCGCCGCCGGCCACGAGACGACCGCCCACGGCCTCGCCTGGATGTACTACCTGCTCTCCCAGCATCCCGCGGCGCGCGAGCGGATGGAGGCCGAGGTCGACGCCGTCCTCGGGGGCCGGGTCCCGCGAAACGACGACGTGGAGAGCCTGCCGTGGACGCGGGCCTGCTTCGAGGAGGCGATGCGCCTCTATCCGCCGGTGTGGCACGTCCAGCGAGTGCCCATCGAGGACGACTGGGTCGGCGGCTACCGCGTACCCGCGGGCTCGCTCGTGTTCGTCTCCATCTGGTCGACCCACCGCGATCCCACCGTGTGGGAGAACCCGGCGGGCTTCGACCCTCGTCGATTCCTCGGCGACGCGCCCAAGCTGCGCCCCCGCTTCGCCTACCTGCCGTTCAGCGGCGGCTGGCGCATCTGCGTGGGCCAGGGGTTCGCGATGATGAACGCGACGATCCTCGCCGCGATGATCGCCCAGCGCTTCCGGTTCGACCTCATCCCCGGCGCCCCCATCGTGCTCGACCCCACGGTGACGATCCGGCCCCTGCACGGGATTCCGGTGACCATCCACCGCCGCGCGGACGCGCCGCCTCGGGTCGGCTGACCGCTGCTCTGGCCGTATTCCTTGACGCCTCCTTATGCGGCGTCCTCGCGGTCCTCCGCATCGCCCGCCGGCCGACGACGTCGGCCTCCGAAGTTCGCGGTCTGGCTGTGACAGTTCGGGCGTCCCCACCGCGAAGACGAGCTCGACCGGCAGGAACGGCGAGCGGGCGATAAGTGCGCCGCGCTTGACCGCGGCGTGCCAGGTCTCGCTGCTGAGACCGAACTCGCGGATGCAGGCTCGCACCCCGTTGCCGGAGTCGTGGAAGGACTGCACCGCGCTCCAGCCATAGCGGCGCGCACACCGTTCGTCGACCGTCTCGCCGAGTCGCCGGGCGTGGTAGGAGACGGTGGACTTCGAGACCCCCAGGCGGCGGGCGATCTCGGCGCGCGAGACGCCCTCGCCGAGGAGACGCTCGACCCGGGCGCGGGTTGCCACCTGCGACCGCGCACCAGTGCACACGCGCGTGGGCACCACCACCGACGCCGTGTCGACGTCGGCGCCCTCACGCCTGCGCAGGTGGTAGTGCACGGTCGATTGCGCCAGCCCGAGACGCCGCGCGATCGCGCTCACGCCGAGCCCCCGGTCACTCAAGTCAATAATCGCGAAACGCGTACCGGACACGAACACATGTTCCCATACGTCGCGGACGACCTCGCCGTACGGCTTGCATATACTCGGCGCAGGCGCCGGTCATCGGTCGCAGAGCACTGGGGACTGGTGTAATTCGGCAGCACGCCAGACTCTGAATCTGGTAGTAGAGGTTCAAGTCCTCTGTCCCCAGCTCTTCGGCGCGTCGTCCGCGCTGCGGTCACTCAGGGATCGACGAACTCGCCCGGCTCTCCCGAGAACCCGGCCGCCACCGCGGCGAGCTGATTGGGTGAGCCGATCAGCTCGAGCTGCAGCGCCGCCTCGAGGCCGAGCGTGTCGCCCGGGGGGCCCGTCCACGCCTCGTCGTAGAGCCGCTTCGCGCCGCGCACCGCGTCGGGTGAGCGTTGGGCGATCTCGGCGGCGAGCGCGTGGGCGGCGGCCAGCGGATCCTCGCTCACCCGGGTGACGAGCCCGAGCGCGGCGGCGTCGGCACCGGAGACGACCCGGCCGGTGAACGTGAGCTCCTTGGCGACGTCGATCGACACCAGGCGGGGAAGGGCGCGGGTGATCCCCATGTCGGGGATGAGACCCCATTTCACCTCCATCACCGAGAGCCGCGCGTCCGGCGTGGCGATGCGGATGTCGGCGCCGAGGGCGATCTGCAGCCCGCCCCCGAGCACGTTGCCGTGCAGGGCCGCGATCACCGGGACAGGCAGCGAGAGCCAGTCGTGGGAGGCACGCTGAAACCAGTTGGGGGAGGCCTCGTGCAGACGGTCGCTCACCGCCGAGACACCCGTGCCGCCCGCCATCAGGGACGCGAGGTCGAGGCCCGCGCAGAAGCTCGGTCCCTCGCCGTGGAGCACCACCGCGCGAACCCCGGTCTCCCCGCCCAATCGCTGCGCCGCGCTGAGGATTCCCTCGAACATCGCGACGTCGAGCGCGTTGTGCTTCTCCGCGCGGGTGAGGCTGACGGTCGCCACGTGGTCGGCGACCGAGACACGGACGCGCTCGGCGGGCTCCTCGCTCATCAGCGGGACCCTACCGCCCCAACGACACGGTGTCGCCGACGCGCACGGTGCCGCCTGCGAGCACCGCGCGGTGGACGCCTAAGGCGAGCGGCTCGGTGGTCGGCTCGTCGAGCCGGTAACCGGCGAGGAGCTTCAGCGTCGGGTAGTCGACCTTGGCGGTATCGGGGCCGCGGGTCGTCGTAACGCACCGTCCGACGTGCCCGCATACCCGCAGGCGCGCCCCGCCGGCGCCGATCTCCCGCCCCACCCAGCGATCCTCCTCGTGCGCGGGGACCCCGTCGATCTCGATCAACATCCGGAACCGCCGCGGATCGACCGGCTCACCGCTGTCCTGCGCCGCGAGCCGCTCGAGCGACCCCCGGGAGACGAGCGACACCGCGCCGGCGGCCCCCCGGTCGACTGCCGCGCCGGCGCGCACCACCCGCAACGGCTCCCCGGCGAGCTCCGAGAGGGCCGCCGACCACGGGCCCTCGAGCATCCGCGCCGCCCGCGGATCACCGAAGAAGCTCGTCGCCACCTCGGCTCCGAGGCGGACCTCGGCACTCGCCCGCGTGCCGTCGGGCAGCGACAGCGTGAGCCGATCCTCCGCGGGCGCGTAGTCGGCGATCACCGCCTGCAGCACCGCGACCCGCTTGGCGTTCACCATCGCCCCCTTCGCGTCCACCACGTAGAACACGCGGTCGCCGACCGCGCCGTGGGCGCCGATTTCGATCGCGTCGACGCTGCGGATGCGGGTCCCCTTGACCGGGGTGAGCGACAGGGCGGTGACGGTGATCGTCATCGCCCTGGAAGGCTACGCGGCCGCGTACCCGCAGGGACGGGTCCGCGGAAAGCGCCGGTCAGGCGGCCGCGGACTCGGTCCAGTCGCGGAACAGCTGCCAGTAGCGCCCCTCGAGGGCGATCAGCTCCTCGTGGGTGCCCTGCTCGACGATCTGTCCGTATTCCATGACGAGGATCCGAGCGGCGGAGCGGATCGTCGACAGGCGGTGGGCGATGACCACCGCGGTGCGCCCGGCGACCAGGCGACGCAGCCCGGTCTCGATGAGCGCCTCGGTGTGGACGTCGACGTTCGAGGTCGCCTCGTCGAGCACGAGGATGCGCGGGTCGGCGACGAGCGCGCGGGCGAACGCGACGAGCTGGCGCTGACCGGCGGACAGCTGCACGCCCCGTTCCCCGATCGGGGTGTCGTAGCCGTGCTCCAGCTCGGTGATGAACGCGTCGGCGCCGACCGCGCGGGCGGCGTCGCGGATCTCCGCGTCGCTCGCCTCCGGCCGGCCGAACGCGAGGTTCTCCCGCACGCTGCCGCTGAACAGGAAGCCCTCCTGGGGCACGATCCCCATCTGGGAGCGCAGCGAGTGCCCGGTCACCTCGCGCAGGTCGTGACCGTCGACGCGCACCGCGCCCTCGGTGGGGTCGTAGAAGCGGGCCACCAGCTTGGCGAACGTGGATTTGCCGGCTCCGGTCTCGCCGACGAGCGCGATCGTCTGGCCGGGCGCCACGTCGAGGTCGATGTCCCGCAGCGCCCACGCCCCGTCCGCGTCGCTGCCGTAGCGAAACGAGACGTGGTCGAACTGCAGGCGCCCAGCGATCGGACCAAGCGTCCAGGCGTCGGGCGCGTCGACGATCTCGGGCTCCTCGTCGAGCAGGTTGAGGATCTTGTCCAGGGCGGCCATGCCCGACTGATAGACGGTGTAGACCTGCGAGAGGTTCTGGATGGGGCTGAAGAAGTTGTTGAGCGCGGCGACGAACGCGAACACCACGCCGGTGCTCGCGTGGCCGTTGATGACCTCGTAGCCGCCGATGGTGAGGATCTCCACGGTGACGAGCGCCGAGAGCAGCTCGACGGCCGGGAAGTAGGCGGCGTTGAGGACGACGGTGCGCATGTTGACCGCGCGGTTCTCCTCGTTGAGGGCGGCGAACTCGTCGATGTGGCGCTGCTCCTGACCGAACGCGCGGACGGTGCGAATGCCCGACAGCGTCTCCCCGAGATAGCCGGTGATCGCCGCGATCTTCTCGCGGGTGAGTCGGTAGGCGCCTGCGGAGGCGATGCGGAAGATGAGCGCGGCCGCGAACAGAAACGGCAGCACGATGAACGTGAGCAGCGCAAGGTGGAAATCGAGCACGAGCAGCACGCCGATCACGCCGATCAGCGTGAGCCCGGACTCGATGAGGGTGGCCAGGCCGTCCTCGACGAGCTGGTCGAGCGCCTCCACGTCGTTGGTCATGCGGCTGATCACCACGCCCGCGATGTTGCGCGAGTAGAAACCGAGCGACAGCTGCTGCAGGTGGGCGAACAGCTGCATTCGCAGGTCGCGCAGCGCCCGCTGCCCGACCCAGCCGACGAGGTAGGTCTGCAGGTAGGTGCACACGCCGTAGACGACCGCTGAGATCAGGAAGATCACGACGACGCCGTCCACGACCCGCATGTCGTGGCGGTCGATGCCCCGGTCGATCGCCACCTGGGCGAGCGGGGCGGGGGCGAGCGCGGCGGCGGTCGCCGCGGCGAGCGCGAGGCACATCGCGAGCACGCGCCACTTGTACGGCCACAGGATCTCGCCGAGTCCCCGCAGCTTGCGGGTGCCGCCGCTGGTCTCCTCCAGGCGGGGGCGCAGCTCGGTCCGAGAGG
>CAXTTD010000204.1:0-2579 GCA_964246945.1 uncultured Solirubrobacteraceae bacterium
CTAGAAGAGACCCGGTGAAAGCTTGAAAGCCATGAGGGACCTCGGCGGTCACATCGAGAATGACGTCCACGTCCACGTCTCCGGCGGCCGCCCGCGCGGCGAGTGTGATCGCGTCGTCGGGCAGTACCTCATAAGCGACCGCCTGGATGAGCAGCGGTGAGAGCCCTCGCAGGTCAGCGAAGCGTGCCGGACTGAGCAGAGGGTGTTCGTGACCCTCGTCTGCGGCGTACCGGGCACGTCGCGTGACGAGCTCATCGCGGGCGAAGATCGGGTTCGCGCTGTCCTTGGTCCTAATGCTTGACCCGGCAAGGATGGTGTCGGCGGTCGGCGAGAACAGCACCGCGGCTGCGGGCAGGAGCGCATCGCCGTCGCGGGCGGCCATGAGGGTCCTCACCAGCAGGCCGCCGCCGGCCAAGTCCCCGCCGACCAGAATGCGCAAAGGGGAAATCCCTCGCGCGAGGATGGCGCAGTAGGCGACGACAGTCTCCTCAACGGCAGCTGGATAGGGGTGTTCGGGTGCTCGGCGGTGGTCGAGCGAGACCGCGGGAACGCCGGTCCGCTGCACGAGGCCGGCGACCACGTGGTGGGCGGTCAGAGAACTGAAGCCGTCCGCGCCGCCATACAAATAGAGAATGGTGGCGCTGTAGCCGTCGTGGGATGCGACGCCCGAAGAGAAGCGGATGGCAGGACGGTCCGCCAGCCGCTCCTCGGTGAGGGCGACGCCGTCCGGCGCTGATCCCGCAGTCATCGCTGCCACGAATGCCTGCCCCCTCGTCCGGCGCTCGGGCCGCCGAAACGGGGGCCGGCGTAGCCGACAATGAACGGCTGGCGGTCTGACGTGCTCATCGAGTTGTCCGTCCGGGGATCCGACTCAGCTACAGCAGTTCAGGGACTTCGCGGTTGATCGGGACAACGATCACTGACGGTCCTGCGGAGCCGGCGGCGTCGGCAAGCGCGGCGGCGATGTCGTCCTGGGTTTTGACTCGTACTGCTGAGACGCCGTAGCCCTCGGCGAGCTTGATGACGTCGATGCCCGGCAGGTTCAGACCCGGTACCCCCGGGGTTTCTTCCTGTTCAGCGAACGACTTCAGGATGGTGTATTGCTGGTTGTCAGGAACGACGATCGTGATGGGCAGTTCGTGTTGGGCGGCGGTCCAGATGCTTTGCACCGTGTATTGGAAGGACCCGTCGCCGATGACGGCCATGACGGGGCGGTTGCGGCCGGTGTCGCGTTCGCCCATCGCGATCCCGACCGAGGCCGGAAGGCCCCAGCCGAGTGCCCCGCTGGCGAAGGTGTAGAACGAGCTGGGTTCGGTGGCCAGCCATCGCTTGTAGAACTGGGTGCGGTTCGACAAGGTCTCTTCGACGAGTACGGTGTGCGGTTGGCGGTTGTCGGCCAGGGTGGCAAAGAGGGCGTCGGCGGTCAGCGGCGAGCTGATTTGCGGTGCCGCGAGTGGCTCTCGCGCCTTGGTGGTGCGGGTCGGCAGGTCGTCCAGGAGCTCGACCAGTCCGTCGAGTGCGAGGCCGGGGTCGGCGAGGATGGCGTCGCCGACGGGTGCGCGGGCGGTTTCGCTGGGGTCGTCGGAGATGTGCCAGAGGTGGGTGCCGTCGGGCAGGTACTGGCCGGGCACGTAGGGGTAGTAGCGCCAGACCGGCGCACCGATCGTGACCACCAGGTCATAGCCCTCGATCGCGTCGGAGAGGGGGCCGATGGCGAACGGCAGCTCGCCGCGCCATAGCGGGTGGTCGCCGGGAAACGCCCAGCGTTCATTGGCCGGCGCGCCGAACACCGCGTCAGCGACCTTCTCGGCGAGCTCGACCGCCGCGGTCCAGGCACCGGCGCGGTCCACGCCGCCGCCGACGACCAGCGCGACGCGATCCGCATCGCGGATCGCCTGTGCGAGGGTCGCCAGCCGCTCGGGGTCTGGTGCGGTGCGGGTGCTGACGCTGCGCTCGCCGGGCAGCGGGTCGGCGTCGAGCGCCCAGTCGTCGAGCGGGAAGGACAGGAACACCGGTCCTTGAGGGGGCTGGATCGCGGCGAGGTGGCCACGCAGCAGAGCGGCGGGCGCGTCGGGTCCACGGTCGGTCTGATAGGCCCATTTGACCCAGGGCTGAGGCATCACGGTCGGTTCCACGTTGGTCAGGTACGGCTGCTGCAACAGCATCTGCCGGGTCTGCTGGCCGGCGGTGATGATCAGCGGGGTGCGGTTTTCCGCAGCAGTCAGGATGCTCGTCATTGCGTGGCCGACCCCGGCGCCGGTGTGCAGGTTGACCACCGCCGGCTTCTGGGTGGCCTGGGCGTAGCCGTCGGCGATCGCGACCACCGAAGCCTCCTGAAGAGCTAGGACATAGGAGAAGTCATGGGGAAAGTCAGCCAGCATCGTCTCCTCCGTGCTGCCTGGGTTGCCGAAAATGCGGTGGTGGCCGAGACGACGCAGCTGTTCAAAGAACGCTTCACGAACGTTCTGGGGCATGTGGGCTCCGATCTTGTGAGACGAGGAAGGGGGAGAGGGCGGCCGCCCGCCGGCCGCCCCGCCCCGCCCCGCGGCCGGGGGCGGTGGGGCCCCCCCGCCCCCCAA
>CAXTTD010000204.1:2589-6148 GCA_964246945.1 uncultured Solirubrobacteraceae bacterium
TGTTCTAGGCGCAGGGGGTCTCGGGGGCCGGCGGGCTTCACGCCGCGCCCGCCCCGGGGCCCGGTCGAGGTGGGCCCCAGCAGCCGCGAAAGCGAGCTGCTAGACGCCCACTGACCTAATCGGTCAGCGTCACCGTCAGCGTGCCCAGTCCCTCGATCTCAGAGACGACCTCGTCGCCGGCCTTCAGCCAGTCGCGCTCCTCGGGCGGGCGCTTCTCACCGAAGATGACGCCCTGCGGGGTGCCCGTATACATAATGTCGCCGGGCTTGATCGTCCACAGACCGGAGACGAAGCTGATCAACTGCTTGCAGTTGAAGATCATGTCGTTCGTGTTCCAGTCCTGGCGCAGCGTGCCGTTGACGTAGGTCGTCAGCGCCAGCGCGTTCGGGTCGGGGACCTTGTCAGCCGTCGCCATCCACGGCCCCAGCGGTCCGAACCCGTCGCAGTTCTTGCCGAGCATGATCTGCGGGGTCGCGGTTTGGAGATCGCGGGCGGAGAAGTCGTTGCCGACCGCGTAGCCGGCGACATAGTCCAGGGCATCGTCCTCGGAGACGTTGTGGCAGGTCCGCCCGAAGACGATCACCAGCTCGGTCTCGTAGTCAAACCACGAGGAGACGCGGGTCGGCAGCTCGATCGTGCCGCCGTCGTAGTTGAGCGTCGAGTTCCACTTGTTGAACAGCGCCGGGACGTCGCCGACCTCGGTATCGGTCTCCTCGGCATGCTGCTGGTAGTTGAAGCCGACGCAGATGATCTTCTCCGGCCGGGTGACCAGCGGTCCGAAGGTCGCGTTGTCGCTGGCGACAACGATCGCCTTCTCGGGGGAACGCTCTGCGGCCTCGATGACCGCACGCACCTCGGCACCGCGGCCGTTCTGCAGCAAGTCGTCCATGTCCTGCGGCGCGCTCAACCCAAGCGCCTCAGCGGTCCCAGGGACGTCAAGGACGCCCGTCTCGGTTTCCACGCCGAGCGCGTAGCCGTCGCCCTCGCGCAGGTTGGTCAGCCGGCGACCCAGCGAGGCCACATCCTTGTATTCGTTCTCAGAGGCCATCCGTCGTCCTTTCGTTAGCTGTGCCAGGGCTCGGTGGAGCCGGGTCACTTGTCCGAATTAGGGGGAAGCAGGTCCATCGCCCGGGACTTCCAGCGCAGCTCATCGCCTTCAGCCACCGCGGTCCACCACGCACCGGGCAGATGCGCACTGGCCAGCAACGGCCACTCACCAGACCCGACCTTTTCCAAAATCGCGTGACGGGTCTGCACGGCCTGGTTGCGGTCGAAGTCGGCGATCGAGGGCAGCTCGGGCTGGGTGACCTGGTAGGGGTGATTGAAGGCATCGCCGACCAGCACAACCTTCGCTTCGGGGCCGGAGATGATCAGCCCGACATGCCCCGCGGAATGTCCGAGCAGCGGCACCGCCTCAATCTCATCGGTCAGCTGACCGAGCTCAGTCGGCATCAGCCGACCACTGGCTCGCAGCGGGTCCAGTGCCTGCGCGATCCAGTCCGGCGTCTCCTCCTCGTGGTTGGCCGCCCACTCCTGGTCAAACACGTGGTAAAGGGCGTTGGGAAACGTCGGCTCGCCCGACTCCGGGTCATCCGCCCAGCCCACATGGTCTTCGTGGACATGAGTGAAGATCACCTTGTCTACCGACTCCGGAGCGACGCCAAAACGCGCCAGCCGCGCCGGCAAACTACCGACGACTTGAAAGACGTCAGAGGCGATTGTTCGCTCGCTGCCGACGCCCTGGTCGACGAGGATCGTGCGCTCGGGGGCGCGCACCAGAAATGTGTTGACCGGCAGCCGCCAACGGCCGTCTGCCCCGACCGTCTCGGGATAGCGATCCTTCAGCGCGGGCCATCCCGCGTTGGGCTCGCCGGGAAAACACTCCTCGATTGGCTGACGGTGATCGGCCACGGCGTCGGTCAAGGCGGTGACGGTGATCCCGCCTCCGAGATCAACCGGTGCCGGCAGGGCGCCCTGCTCGCCTGTCTCGAACTCGCTCATGTCATCCTTTCGTCATCACGCTGTAGGCTTCCGGCTCACAGCGGCCGTCCGCCATCGCTCGCCCTATGTGACGCGCTCCGCAAGCCTTCCAGCACTCTGCGTGCCTAGCCAGGGGCCTTGGCAACCTAGGTCCATCCGGGCCCCCCAAACGCGGGCTTGGATCGGCTATACCTGGGCGATGAACGACCTCGGGGACTTCCTGCGGTCCCGCCGAGCGGCGATCCGCCCCGAAGATGTTGGTGTCACGCCGTTCGGTCGCCGACGCGTTCCCGGGCTGCGACGGGAGGAGCTCGCCGCGCTGGCCGGGGTCAGCCCTGACTACTACACCCGCGTCGAGCAGGGGCGCGCGCGCCCGTCTTGGGAGATCCTGGAAGCAATCGGCCGAGTCCTCGGCCTCGCCCAGGACGAACAGGCCCACCTGTGGGCGCTCGCCCGGCCTCGCAGCCGCCCCACGGCACCGCTCGTGGTGCGCCAGAGTGTCCAGCACCTGCTGGCGACGATTGGCGACGATATCCCCGCCTACATCCTCGGTCCGCGCACCGAGGTCCTCGCCTATAACCGTCTTGCTGAGGAGGTCATCTGCCCCTTTGGAAGGATCCCGCCCCACGACCGTTACATGGTCCGCATTGTCTTCTTGGAGCCGTTCGTCCGTGAGCGCCACCGCGACTGGGAACGCACCGCGGCCCAGATCGTTGGCCTGCTGCGCTTGAACGCCAGCCACGAGCCCAATGACGCGCGTCTGACCGAGCTCGTCGGCGAGCTGACAGTACGCTCGCCGAAGTTCGCGGCGCTCTGGTCCCACCATCACGTGCATGACAAGAGCTCGGGACGCAAGCTGCTGACCCATCCCGACGTCGGCGACTTCGAGCTGGCCTTCGACACACTGAGACTCGTCGAAAACCCGTCGTTCTCGGTGGTGATGCTGACGCCAGACGCGGGCTCGCCTGATGAAACGTCGCTGCGGCTCATCTCCGCCAGTACGCTCACCCCCTCCAAGGCCTGACCGGAGGCCAAGGCCCGAATGCGGGCCTCTGCGCGCCGGCACTTGGCTTGGGCTGACACGAACCGGAGCAAGGCTCAACGAGACCAGCACCGCCAGCTGCAGTGGAGGGCATCGCCGCATGCGCGCTCCTCGGCCTCCGCAGAGCCCGGCGGCCCTGCTCTCGGGTGTGGGCAGCCGCGCGCGGACGGCGCTACCGGAAGGGCCCATCTGTAGGCCTACCAAGCCGGTCGGCGGCGCGTGGTTGAGGTCGACGGCCGTCGGCCGTGCGCGAGTTGGAGTGCACCACGGCTCGTCTTCTGCGTCCCGAGCAGCCCCCTGGTCCGTGGGGTGGGTCGACTGCGTCGAGAGTGGTTGAGCGGGGACGGCCGCAGCCACCTCGGCCGCAACACCCGCCACAGCGAGACCGACCAGAGCCACGGGAACGGTGGTTCGTCTGAGCAGGGTCGTGTGAGCCCAAAATCGGGGCACGGCATAGATCAGCAGCGAGGCGCCTACGCATGCGTAACTTACACGACGTAACGCCTTAGCCTTGATCTACGAAAGCGCCGGACAATC
>CAXTTD010000205.1:0-6099 GCA_964246945.1 uncultured Solirubrobacteraceae bacterium
GGGCGTCCCCCACCGCGCGCCGCGCCCGGCCCCCGCCACCGGAGGCCGACATCTCGAGGATCTCCTCGAACGAGACATGGGTGAGCTTGCGCGCGTCCTTCACGATCCGCGGGTCAGCGCTGAACGCCGAGGTGTGTGAGATCTACACCGACGTCGCCGGCGTGTTCAGCGCCGACCCGCGGATCGTGCCCGACGCCCGCAAGCTCACCCATGTCTCGTTCGAGGAGATCCTCGAGATGTCCGCGTCCGGCGCCGGGGTGCTGCAGCTGCGCTCGGTGGAGTACGCGCGCACCCACGGGGTGCGGATCCACTGCCGGTCGAGCTTCGATCCCGGCCCCGGTACCTTTGTGCTCAACGAGGACGAGACCATGGAACACCCACTCATCACCGCCGTCACTCATTCCACCAACGAGGCGCGGATCACCGCCGTCGGCGTGCCCAATTACCCCGGGGCGGCAGCCGCGATCTTCGTTGCCCTCGCCGCGGCCGGCTGCAACGTGGACACGATCATCCAGAACGAGCCGCGCACCGAGGGCGCGGCGGCCGAGGTGTCGTTCACGATCGGTACTGAGGATCTGCGTGCCGCCGAGTCGGCGCTGGCCCCGATCGCCGGGGAGCTCGGGCTGCAGGCGATCGACACCGACCACGAGATCGGCAAGGTCTCGATCGTCGGCGCCGGCATGCGCTCGCACCCCGGCGTCGCCGCCAAGGTGTTCCAGACGCTCGCCGACGAGCAGATCAACATCGAGATGATTTCCACCTCGCCGATCAAGATCTCCTGCGTCATCCGGCAGGACTCCGTGCCCCGGGCGGTCCGGGCACTGCACGACGCGTTCGAGCTCGGCGAGGGTGGCATCGAGGTCGAGGCGGGACCGCGATGAGCGCGCCGCCGGACGACACGCACGCCGCCCGATCAGGCGAGGCCGGATGCCGAGCGGGCGGCAGTCCGCGTGTGGCGGTCGTCGGGGCGACCGGGAACGTGGGCCGGGTGATGCTCGAGGTGCTGCGCGAACGCCACCTCGACGATGACCTCGTTCTGTTCGCCTCACCGCGCTCGGCGGGCGTCGAGATCGAGGGACGCCCCGTCCACGTCCTCGACGACGCGGCGGATCTCGGCGGGATCGAGGTCGCCCTGTTCTCCGCCGGCGCGAGCACCTCCCGGGCGTGGGCGCCGCGGTTCGTCGACGCCGGCGCCACGGTCGTCGACAACTCGAGCGCCTTCCGCCGGGATCCCGAGATCCCGCTCGTGGTCTCCGAGGTCAACCCGCACGCCCTCCGGGACCACCGCGGGATCATCGCCAACCCGAACTGCTCGACGATGCAGCTGATGGTCGCGCTCGCGCCGATCCACCGCGCCGCGGGGATCGAGCGGCTCGTCGTCTCCACCTACCAATCGGTGTCGGGCACCGGCAAAGCGGCGCTCGACGAGCTCGACGCCCAGAGCGAGGCCGCCCACCGCGGTGAGCCGTTGCCCGCGCCGGCGATCTATCCCGACCACATCGCGGGCAACGTCATCGGCGCCGCGGGCAACTTCCTGGGCGATGAGGACCACACCGACGAGGAGCGCAAGATGATGTTCGAGACGCGCAAGATCCTCGAGGACGAGACGATCGGCGTCGCCGTCACCTGCGTGCGGGTGCCGGTGCGGGTGAGCCACTCGGAGTCGGTGAACGTCCAGACCCGCGAACCGCTGAGCGCCGCGCAGGCGGTGGAGCTGCTGCGCGCCGCCCCCGGGGTGACGCTCGCCCCGGTGAACATCGCCCCCGCGCAGTACGCGCCCTCGCCCCTGCGGGCCGCCGGCCGCGACGAGGTGTTCGTGGGCCGTATCCGCGACGACGCCTCGCACCCGCGCGCGCTGCAGCTGTGGGTCGTCTCCGACAACCTGCGCAAGGGGGCCGCGACCAATGCGGTGCAGATCGCGCAGCGGCTGCTCGTCGACGCGGGCCGCCGGCGCCTTGCGGCCTGACGCCGGGTTGCCCTCGCGCGCCCACGCCGGACACCGCGGCTGCCGGTTCGCCCCGCGCCCCACGGCTCTCGCGCGGCTCAGAGCGGAGAGCGCAGCTCCCGGCGGGTCGAGACGCCGAGCTTGCGATAGATGTGGCGAGCGTGGGTGCGCACCGTCTCCACGCCCACGTGCAGGTCGGCGGCGATCTCGGCGTTGGAGCGCCCACTCTGCAGCAGCGTGAGCACGTCGGCCTCCCGCGCGGTGAGGGGGACCGGACCCGCGCCGGCCGGATCGGCGCTCACCTCGCCGTCAGCGGCGCCCGGCAGCACATGCAGCCCGCGTGAGGCGAGATGGATCGCGTGCAGAACGTCGCGCGCCTCGGTCGACTTGGCCAGGCACGCCGTCGCCCCGAACCCGATCAGCTGGCGGCACTCGGCGCTCGAGGGGTTGTTGGCGAGCACCAGCAGTCGCGTGTCGGGGTTCTCGGCGGCGAGCTCACGCAGATCCGCGGGGCTCTGCAGCGAGCCGAAATTGAGGATGGCGACGTCCGGGTGATGGTGGGCGAGAGTGGTCGTCAGGTCGTCGTGGTCGACGTCGGTGGCCACCAGCGACAGGTTCGCGTCGCCCTCGATGAGCGACTGCAACCCGACCGAGACGATGTCCTCGAAGCGGGCGAGGGTGACCTCGATCGGCCGGGAGGCGATGGTCACTGGGGCATGTATCCCATGGGGCGCGCGGAACGATAACGCACCGGGCGCCGCAACGGGTGAGGACGGGCTCACCCATCAGGCTCACCCGCGTCCCCCGAAGTTCACCCGGGCGAGGGGACGCAGGACCCCACCAGCGTCGACCACACTGACGCGTACGAACTTTGAGCCCACCGCGGCTCAGGGGACGGGCAACAGGGAAAGAAAACGGCGCGAGGCCTCCAACCGGATGGCCTTGCGCTTTTTCTGTGCGCGCGGCGAGGTCAGGCGGGGGCGCCGGCGATCACCGACGACGTCCAGTCGATCACCGACGTCGGGCGCACGACGTGCTTATTCATCCCGAGCTCCTTGGGCTCGAGCCCCAGCGCGAGGCCGACCAGCTGGGGGAGGTGCAGCACCGGCAGCCCGAGCTCCCGGCCGACCTGGCGGGCGGCGAGCGGCTGCTGGAGGTCGAGGTTGAGGTGACACAACGGACACGGGACGACCAGGCAGTCGGCGTCGGCGTCCTTGGCGTCGCCGAGGTGGCGGCCCGCCATCGCCAGCGAGGCGTTCATGTTCATGGTGATGATGGGGAAGCCGCAGCACTTGTACACGCCGGCGTAGTCGATCACCGTGCCGCCGAGCGCCTCGATCACCATCTGCATGTAGCGGTCGCGGGGGTGCTCGTCATCGATGCCGACGCGATCGTTGGGGCGGATGATGTAGCACCCGTAGAACGGCCCGACCTTCAGACCCGACAGCGGGCGGGTCACCTTCGAGCGCAGGGTGTCGAGGCCGATCTCCTCGACGAGCAGCCACAGCAGGTTCTTGTTCGTCAATCCCTTCTCATACGAGAGCCCCTCGTCGGCGAGGTTCTCGTTGATCTGCGCGCGATACTCGGAGTTGGCGTCGAGGCGCTGCTGGCACTCGGCCTGCGCGCCCTGACAGGTGGAGCAGATGTTCATCATCAGCTCGCCATCCGTCTGCTGGGCGAGCGCGAACGTGCGCGCGTTGAGCGAGTCGGCCAGCTCCTGATTGTGCTCGGCGATCACGCCCGCACCGGTGCAGCACGCCCGGTCGAGCTCGATCAGCTCGAGGTCGAGCAGCGGCGCGACCTTCGCCATCGAGCCGTGGAGCTCCGGGGTGAAGCCCCGGCTCACGCATCCTGGCCAGTAGGCGACCTTCATGCCGCGCTCCCGCTGCGCTGCGGATCGGAGGGACCGCCGGTCTGCACGGCCGCGCTCCCGGACCCCTCGGCGGGCGGCGGCTCGGGCTCGTCCTCCTCGCCGACCACGTACAGGTTGAGCTCCACGCGCTCCGAGCGCCCGTCGACCTTCTTGTAGAGGGCCTTGACCTGGTCGAGGTCCTTGGCGGGGAGCTTGTGGCCGAGCAGGGCACCCTTGATCGACACCTTGCCGCGCAGCACGGCGGGAACGATCGCGGGCAGCGACTTCAGCAGTACCACTGCGGCCGCCGGCTGGAACTTGCCAAACCACGAGTTGCCGCCGAAGGAGCGCGGCAGCAGCTCGGCCTCATGCAGCAGGCCGTAGTCGCGGATCAGGGTGGAGAATGAGTCCTCGTGCTTCTGGCCGTTGTTGCGGTCGTCGATGCCGTAGTCGTTGCCGGCGCGGCGGCGCAGGCGCATGATCTGGCTCATCGGCGCGACGTCCTTGGGGCAGGCGTCGATGCAGTTGAAGCAGTGGGTGCAGTCGTACATCCCGCCCTCGTCCTCGGCGAGGTCTCTCAGGCGCTCCTCGTGGTCCGCGTCGCGCGGGTCACCGACGAACCGGTAGGCCTTGGCCAGGGCCGCCGGGCCGATGAACCCGGGATCGATCTCCATTGACAGGCAGTCCGAGACGCAGGCACCGCACTGGATGCAGGCCATCGACTGGGTGATGTCGACCATGTTCTCGTGGGGGACGATGTACTCCCGCTCGGGAACCGGCTGCTTATTGACGATGTACGGGGTGACGCGCTGGATCTTCTTCCAGTGCACCGCGTCCATGTCCACGATCAGGTCGCGGATCACCGGGATGTTGCCCATCGGCTCCACCTCGATGACATTCGTCTCCGCCGCGTCACCGTTACCACCGCCGACCGCCGCGGTCCGCCACTTGCGGTCAGCGGCCTCGCCGAGGTGCGTGTTGCAGGCGAGGCCGGGCCGACCGTTCATGCGCACGCCGCAGGAGCCACAGATCGCCTGCTGGCAGGAGCAGCGAATGCCGATCGAGCCATCGACGTCGGCGCGCACCTTGAGGATCGCGTCGAGTACCGACTGGCTCTCGGCGAGCTCGACGCGGTGCTCGTCCCAGTAGGCGGCCTGGCCGGACTGTGGGTCGTAGCGGCGGATCTTCAGCAGGTACTCGGGCATGCCCGCCCTCCTAGTGGTTCGTCTGGTGAGTGGCTGGTCGGGCCACTAGTAGGTCCGTGCCTCGGGCTGCCATTTGGTGATCGTCACCGGCGAGTAGCTCACCTTGGGGACGTCCTCACCGTTCGCCGAGATGTCAATGTGCTTCAGCCACTCGTCATCGTTGCGGTCGGGGAAGTCGGTGCGCGACTGAGCGCCGCGAGACTCCTTGCGCTCGAGCGCGGCGACGACGATCGCCTCCGCGCAGTCGAGCATGTACCCGAGCTCGAAGATGCCGACGACGTCCTGGTTGAACACGGTGCCGCGGTCGTCCACCGAGGCGGTCGCCGACTCCTCGCGCAGGCGGCGGATCGTCTCCTGCGCCGTGAGCAGGCCCTCCTCGTCGCGGAACACCGCTGCGTACTGGTTCATGGTCTCGCCGAGCTCCTGCTTGATCGCCGACACGCGGCGGCCGTTCTCGGGGCGGGCGATGATCGCCCGGATCTCCCGTGCGGTGTCGTTCACCCGGGACGCCGGGGTGCCCGGCATGTGCAGGTCCCGGGCGAGGTGCCCGGCGTGCTCGCCGGCGCGCCGACCGAAGATGAGCGTGTCGAGCAGCGAGTTGGCGCCCAGACGGTTGCCGCCGTGGACCGACACGCAGGCGACCTCACCGGCGGCGTAGAGGCCGGCGACGGTCGTCTCGCCGTTCACGTCGGTCTTCACCCCACCCATGATGTAGTGCTGGCCGGGATGGATGTGGATCGGCTCGCGGGTGATGTCGACCCCGGCGAAGTCGCGGCCGATGTTGACGATCTCGCGCAGCGCCTCGAGCGTGCGCCGCCGCGGCACCTTGGTGATGTCAAGCGCCACTGTGCCGTCCGGGAAGCCGCGACCCTCGTTGATCTCGGTCTGCTCAGCGCGCGAGACCACGTCGCGGGAGGCGAGCTCGAGCTTGTTGGGAGCGTACTTCTCCATGAAGCGCTCGCCCTGGGCGTTGAACAGCTGGGCGCCCTCGCCGCGGGCGCCCTCGGTGATGAGCAGCCCGTTGCCGGCGAGCGTCGTCGGGTGGTACTGGATCATCTCCATGTCCATCAGCCGGGCGCCGATCCGGTAGGCCTGGG
>CAXTTD010000206.1:0-3773 GCA_964246945.1 uncultured Solirubrobacteraceae bacterium
TCGGCGCCGCGTCCGCTCCAACCGGCGAGCGCGGTGGGGTGGATGGCGCTCACGCGCTCGCGCCCGCGGGCGCCGAGCGCAGCCACGCGACGGTGTCGGCAAGGCCCGCGTCGAGCCCGATCCGCGCCTCCCAGCCGAGCACGTCACGGGCCTTGCTCACGTCGGGCCAGCGGCGCACGACGTCGACCTCGAAGCTCGGCAGGTGGGTGAGCTCGAAGCGCCCGGGATCCTCGCCGCAGGCGATCCAGATCCGCCGCGCGATCTCGGTGACGGTGAGCTCCTGGGCGGCGGAGATGTTGAACGCCTGGTTCTCGGCGGCCGGCGCGGCGGTGGCCACCACCACCCCGTCGGCGATGTCGTCGACGTGGGTGAGCGTGCGGGTCTGCTCCCCGGAGCCGAAGATCTCCAGCGGATGCTGGCCGGCGAGCACCTTGGCGATGACGTCGGGGACCATGTGAGCTATCCCCGGCTCCTCGCGATCGGGCAGCTCGCCGGGGCCGTAGGCGTTGAACGGTCGGCAGACGGTGAAGCGCAGGCCGTGCTGCTCGCGGGCGGCGCGGACGTACACCTCGCCGGCGAGCTTGGAGAAGCCGTAGGCGGAGTGGGGCGGGGGACAGACCTCGACGTGGTCCTCGGTGGTCGGATACTCGAACGCCCGCTCGAACACCATCGAGGAGGAGACGTAGGTGAAGCGCTCGACGTCAGCGTCGATGGCGGCGTGGACGATCGCGCCGGTGAGCGCGTTGTTCACCTCGGTGAGCGTGAACGGGAGCTTGTGGAAGTTCGCGATGCCGCCGACGATCGCGGCGAGGTGGATGACGTGGCTGCAGCCCTCGACCGCGCGGGCGGCCACGTCTGAGTCGCGCAGGTCGCCCGGCGCCCACTCGCAGGACTCGCGCATCCACTCCGGCGGGGCGCGGTGGTCGGCGACGCGGACCGTGAAGCCCTCCTCGCCGGAGAGCAGCCGCCGGACCACGGCGGTGCCGATGGTGCCCGCGCCGCCGGTGACGAGCACCCGGCTCATCGCCGGAGGTCCGTCTGTGCGGCGGCGAGCCGGTGGGCGCTGAGGGCCGCGGACTCCGCGGCGTACAGGAACACCTGGGCGGTCCCCAGGCAGTTCCAGGGGTCAACGAGCAGGCACCCCTCGCGGGCGAGCTCGTGAATCTGGCGCAACGTGCCGGGCTCCTCGAACGCCGAGTGGTTGGTGGCCACGATGACCACGTCGGCATCGTGCACCGCCTCGGACAGGGTCTGGGTCGGCGTGGCGGCGAGCGGATCGCATACCGCGACATCGGCGAGCTCGCGCTCGAGCAGGCGGATCAGCTTGGGGGAGAGCGAGTCGCGCTCGTCGTCGGTGTCGCGCTTGAAGGTGAGCCCGAGCACCGCGACCTTGCGCCCGGCGAGCGCGCCGATCCGCCGGACGATCCCCTCCACCAGGAACAGCGGGACGCCCTCGTTCACGCGCGAGACGGCGAGCAGCATCCCCGGCGCGGTGGAGCGCTCCTCGGAGAACACGAAGTCTTTGCGCAGGCAGGTGCCCGCGGTGAGCCCGGGCATCGCGATCCCGCCGCGGGGATAGTGGTGGTTGATGAGCTCGATCACCTCGAACACGTTGGCCCCGTACTTCTCGCAGTCCATCATCAGCAGGTTGGGCAGCGCGAACGTCGCGTAGCGCAGGATGTTGGTCCAGATCTTGGCGAGCTCCGCCTGCACCGGCGTGGTGCGCACGATCGGCGCGTCGAACACCTCGAACAGCCCGGCGGCGCGCTCGGTGGAGGCGTCTCCGACGCCTCCGATGATGCACGGCAGCGTGGTGATCTCCTGCAGGAACTTGCCGGCGGCGATCCGTTCCGGGGCATGGGCGACATACACGTCCTCGCCGACGGTGAGCTCACGGCGCTTCTCGAGGTAGCCGGCGACGAAGTCGGTGGTGCCGGGGGCGATCGTCGAGCGCAGGATGAGCGCGTGACCGGGACGCAGCAGGGGCAGCAGGTCGTCCAGCGCGGCGCGGATCTGGGAGAGGTCGGACTCGACGTGGGAGAACGAGGGCGTGCCGAGCGTGATCACGATGTCCCGCGCGAGCGCGGCGTCGGCGGCGCTGTCGGCGAACTCCAGCCGCCCGGGGCCCTCGCCGGCGGTGAGGCGGTCGAGGATCTCCTGGCACCCGGGCTCCTCGAAAGGCATCCGGCCGTCGCGCAGCGACTCGAGCTTCGCCCGGTCGTGGTCGATCCCGAGCACCCGCAGGCCGCGGTCCGCGAAGCACAGCGCGAGCGGCAGGCCGACTCGGCCCAGGCCGATCACCGAGATATATCGATCGTCGCTCACGGGAAACCCGGGCATACGCTAGCCGCGCGCCCGGCGGGGCGGAGGGTCGGGCGTCAGCCGTCGCGTCCGAGGCTGCGCATCGGCGCCAGACCGTCCTCGAGCCGCTCGCCGCGGACCTCGCCGACGAACGCGAGATTGTCCAGGCGGGCGATCTCGCGCTCGCCCTCGCGGCGGGCCGGGTGGCCCTCGGGGAGGTCCCGGATGAGCTTCTGGATGCGGTCGCGCAGCTGCAGCGCGAAGTGCGGGGTGGAGGCGCCCATCAGCTGGCGGACGTCCTCGACGGTCGTCTCGTGGCCGGCGGCGGTGCGGTCGGGGTGCTCGGCGGAGCTCATCGCGAGGACTGGCTCTGGGGGATCGCCTGCAGCAGCCCGTCGCGCGCGGCCTGCCCCGCGCTCGCCCCCGCGCTCGGGGGGCCGCTCACCCCGCCGGGGTTGTTGCCCCCGGCGGGGGGTGCCTCCGACGTATAGCCGGGGGTCGCGTAGTCGAGGAAGAAGTTGAGCACGGACTTCGGAAGGGTAGTCGGATCGTCGAGCAGAAGCTGGGGGCCGAAGTCGCCGCTGCCCGACAGCGCCGCCGACGCCGCCGCGTCGAGGGGGCGGTCGGCGTTCAGCAGCGTGTAGCCGTGCCCGGGGCTGCGCATCGCCCAGCCGAACGAGCCCGGGAGCGGGGCGCACGGCTTGCCGTAGGCGCACGCGGGATCGCGGTAGATCGCGAACGCGACCGAGTTGGCGGCCGCCCCGCTGGCGCCGACGCGCTTCACCGTCCCGTAGCGGCGCAGCCCGGTGAGCAGGCCCGCGCTCACGACGCTCGGCGGGCCGAGCACGTAGATGTGGGGGTGACCGTGGGAGCGCAGCGCCTGGCGGGTGGGGGGCGGGGGGGCGGGGGGGGGGGCGGGCCGGGGGGGGTCCCGGGGGGCCCGCCGCGCGGGGGGGGGGCCCGCGGGGACCCCGGGGGGGCCCACGAACCGGCGCGGGCCCCCGCGCGCCGCCCCCCCGCCGGCGGCCGGCATCGCGTACGCGGGGTGGGCGCTGGAGACGACCACGACGTCCCGGCTCGCCCGCCCGGTGGCGGCCGCCTGGAAGCGGTCGACGGCCGCCGCCAGCGCGTAGGGGCCGCTCCCGGAGATCGTCGTGCTCCGCATCCCGTGGGGCGCCGCGGGCACGCCGCCGATGCGGATCACCCGCGCACCGCCGGCGTCACCCGAGCCGGTGGGAGCGAGCGCGCTCAGCGCCTGCGAGGTGGCGGCGGGCAGCGCGCTCGCGCCTGAGAGCAGCACCGGAGCGTGGATCGGGGCGGCCATCAGCACCGAGGCGGCGAGCGCCGCCTCCCAGTCGCCGGTGGGGGCGAGGCTCACCGCCGCGGGATGGCTCCCCGCCGAGCCCGAGGGGTAGACGGCGAGCGCGACGCCCGCCGCGTCGGTGACCGGATCCCCGCCGTCCACGCGTGTG
>CAXTTD010000206.1:3783-6091 GCA_964246945.1 uncultured Solirubrobacteraceae bacterium
CCGGGCCGGGGCGCGCGCCGCGCCGCCGCTGCCCGCCGAGCCTCCGGCGCTCGCGGTGTGGGTGAGCAGCCGAGTGCCGCCGCAGCCGGCGAGCGCGAGCGCGGCCGTCGCGAGGAGGACGCCCAGCGTCACCGCGGCCGTCATCCGGGTGCGTGTCCGGCGTCGGATGGGGGAGGGGTCGGGAGCCTGCATCGGGCGCCACGTTACCGGCGCGCCGCCGCGCAGCCGCCACCCGGCACCGGTGCCTCCCGGTCGAGGCGAACCCCGAGGTGCCCGGGTCGGGCCACGGCGTCGGGCGCCGCTCGATCGTCGATCATCCCCCGCCCGGGTACACGAGGACATGCTTGCCTCCGCCGCACGTGCCCGTCCACTTCTGCCCGCACGGCGGGCACTCGAGGACACTCGTGCATCCGTCGGGCGTGTCTGTCCACTTGTACCCGGCTGGCGGGCGTAGGAGGGCACGCGGGCACCCATCGGACCCGGGTGGCCTCTGGTGCCCACACTGGCGGCGGTTCGCTTCCGCATGCCGGCGGACGAGCGACCGGAACTGCCCGACGGACTCTCCCGGAGCGTCGGCCGTAACGTCTATACCGCGTCGCCGGCAGCCCGCCGGTGGGCGAGCAGCGCGTCGCGCAGCTCCAGGCGGCTCGCCCGCCGCTGCTGGGCCTCGCGCATCCGGCGCTCCGCCTCCGGATCCTCGGCGATCGCCTGGGGCACCGGGGTCGGGCGCCCGTGCTCGTCGAGCCCGACGTAGGTGAGGTAGGCGGAGTTCGTGTGACGGATCTCGCCGGTCCCCGGGTTCTCGGCCTCGACCCGGACGCCGACCTCCATCGAGGTCGTCCAGGAGGCGTTCACGGTCGCCCGGAAGCTCACCAGGTCGGCGACGTAGATCGGCACCAGGAAGTCCATCCGATCCATGCTCGCGGTGATCACCCGCCCCCGGCAGAACTTCACCGCCGCGACGCCCGCCGCCTCGTCGACGAGGCGCATGATCGTCCCGCCGTGGATGTTGCCCGCGGGGTTGGCGTCAACCGGTCCCATCCAATGGGCGAGCAGAGCGCGGGATTCGGCGACCGGACGGGCGTCCACGGGTGGTGATCCTAACCCCGACGATCGCTACGATCGGTGGGCCCCGACCAGCCACCGCAAGGAGGATGCGATGCCGGGCCTCTCCGGACGCATGTCCACCGTCGTCAAAAGCAAGATCTCAAAGATGCTCGACCGGGCCGAGGATCCGTCGGAGACGCTCGAGTACAGCTACCAGAAGCAGATCGAGCTGCTCCAGAACGTCAAGAAGGGCATCGCCGACGTCGTCACCTCCAAGCGGCGGTTGCAGTTGCAGGAGGACAAGATCCGCCAGCAGGTGGTCAAGCTCGACACCCAGGCGCGGCAGGCGCTCGCCGCCGGCAACGAGGATCTCGCCCGCGTCGCCCTGGAGCGCAAGAGTGGCGCCCAGAACGAGCTGCAGTCGCTCGACTCCCAGGTCGCGGAGCTCCAGCAGCAGCAGGAGCAGATGATCGCCTCCCAGCAGAAGCTGCAGACGAAGATCGAGTCCTTCCGCTCGCGCAAGGAGGTCATCAAGGCCCAGTACTCCGCGGCGGAGGCTCAGGTGAAGATCTCCGAGGCGGCCACCGGGGTCGGCGAGGAGATGGCCGACGTCGGCCTCGCCATGCAGCGCGCGCTCGACAAGACCGAGGACATGAAGGCGCGGGCGGGCGCCGTGCAGGAGCTCGAGGCCTCCGGAACCTTCGAGGACCTCTCCCAGATCGGCTCCGGCGAGGACGACATCGACCGCCAGCTCAAGGAGCTGTCGAGCTCGAGCGAGGTGGACAGCGAACTCGCCAAGATGAAGGCCGAGCTCGGCACCGGCGGCTCCCAAGGCGCGCTCGGGGCCGGTACCGAGGGTGACCCGTCGGCGGGCGGCGAGTCGAGCGAGTCGCCGGCGCCGTGATCGTCCGGATCTCACTCGAGGGGCAGTACGAGGTCGGCGACGCCGCCTCGGTGCAGCTCGGGGAGCTCGACCACGAGGCGGTTGCCGCCTGCGACGCCGGTGACGCGGTGCGCTTCCACGACGTCTACTCCTCGATGATCGAGCTCGTGCGCGCGGGAACGCCGGTCGCGGACGACGCGCTGCACTCCTCCGAGATCATCCTGCCCCCGTCCGACGTCTCCCTGGCGGAGGCGCGGGCCGAGTTTCACGGCGAGGGGCTCATCCCCGGCTGAACGGCCGGCGGGCCGAAGGCCGCGCTACACGACCCGCAGCAGCGCGTCGACCTGGCGGCCGTCGAGCTCGCCGAGCGAGCCGTCG
>CAXTTD010000207.1:0-6082 GCA_964246945.1 uncultured Solirubrobacteraceae bacterium
TCGAACTTGTCGCCGAGCAGGATGTCCTCGAGCTCGGACTCGCGTTCGATGTAGCGGTGCTTCTGCCCGCGGGTGAGGCGGTACAGCGGCGGCTTGGCGATGTACACGTAGCCGGCCTCGATCAGCGGCTGCATCTCGCGGAACAGCAGCGTGAGCGCGAGCGTGCGGATGTGGGCCCCGTCGACGTCGGCGTCGGTGAGCAGCACGATCTTGTGGTACCGGGCGCGCTCGAGGTCGAACTCGTCCCGCACACCGGTGCCGATCGCGGTGATCAGCGCCTGGATCGCGTCGTTGCCGAGCACCTTGTCGATGCGGCTCTTCTCGACGTTGAGGATCTTGCCGCGCAGGGGCAGGATCGCCTGGGTGTGGCGGTCGCGCGCGCCGACCGCGGAGCCGCCGGCGGAATCGCCCTCGACGATGAAGATCTCGGCGAGCGCCGGATCCTTCACCGAGCAGTCCGACAGCTTGCCCGGCAGCGCCGAGTTCTCGAGCGCCGACTTGCGCCGCGTGAGGTCACGCGCCTTGTGAGCGGCGGCCCGGGCCTGCGCGGCGGACACCGCCTTGCGGATCACCGCGTTGGCGTCCTGGGGGTTCTCCTCGAAGAACTCCGCGAGCCTCGCGCCCACGATCGACTGCACGAAGCCGGCCATCCCGGGGTTCCCGAGCTTGGTCTTGGTCTGGCCCTCGAACTGGGGATCGGTGAGCTTCGCCGACACGACCGCGGTGAGGCCCTCGCGCACGTCCTCGCCGGACAGCGCGGGGTCCTTCTCCTTGAGCAACCCCTTGTCCCGGGCGTACCGGTTGATGGCGCCGGTGAGCGCGGAGCGGAAGCCCGACAGGTGCGAGCCGCCCTCGATGGTGTTGATGTTGTTGGCGAACGAGAACACCGACTCCTGGTAGGAGGAGTTCCACTGCATCGCGACCTCGACGGCGCCCTGCTCACCTTCGCCCTCGAGCGAGATGATCTTCTTCTGGATCGGGTCCTTGTTCTCGTTGAGGAAGGCGACGAAGTCGACGATCCCGCCGTCGTACTGGAACTCCGAGCGGTGGCCCTCGCCGCGCTCGTCGGTGATCGTGATCTTCAGACCGCGGGTGAGGAAGGCGGTGTCGCGCAGCCGCTCCTCGATCGTCGTGTAGTTGATCTCGAGCGACTCGAAGACCTCGTGGTCGGGCAGGAAGGTGATCGTCGTCCCCGTCTGCGCGCTCGCCGCGAGGGTGGGGCCCTTGACCATGTCCGCGGTCGGCACGCCCCGTCGGAACGACTGTCGGAACACGTGGCCATCGCGACGGACCTCGGCGTCGAGCGTCTCCGACAGCGCGTTGACCACCGACAGCCCGACGCCATGCAGACCCCCGGAGACCTTGTAGCCGCCGCCGTCGCCGAACTTGCCGCCGGCGTGCAGGACGGTGAGCACGACCTCGAGCGCCGGGCGTCCCTCCTTCTCCATCACCGCGACCGGAATCCCGCGACCCTCGTCGACGACCGTCACCGAGTTGTCGGGGTGGACCGTGATGTGGACGGCGTCGTTGCGGCCCGCGAGCGCCTCGTCGACGGCGTTGTCGACGATCTCGTAGATGAGGTGGTGCAGGCCGCGCTCGCCGGTGGAGCCGATGTACATGCCGGGGCGCTTGCGGACGGCCTCGAGGCCCTCGAGGACCGTGATGTCCTGGGCGTCATAGCTCGATTCGCTCCCACCCGGCCGGGCGGTGTCGTCAGTCGCCAACGAGTCCTCCGATGACGTAGGGACGTCCCGGTGCCGCGCCAGCTAGCGGCGCGCCGGGACGTCAAGATTCATGTCTTACAAGATAGCACAGGCGGCGGTCGGAACCCCCCGGCACGTGTCACGATTCTCCCTGCAAAAGCTACATTTTCGTCGCGTTCAACCCCGATGCCCAACGGCAACGCAGCGCAGCCGTCGCACCGGCTCCCCCTCCAGGCGGTCGTTGAGCGCGGTCACGATCTGCGGCGCCATCAGGTCGAGCTCCTGCGCCCACACCGACGCCGCACACGAGATGGTGAGCACACCGCCGCGCTCGGCCGTCGGACTCGCGGACTGCGCGATCGCCTCACCGACCGCCGACGGCCACGCCCGCTGCACGTCCGCGAGTAGGGTCGCCGGCGCGAGGTCGTCGGTGAGCGCGGAGAACGCCTCGGCCAGCGGCCGAGGTCCCCGGCGGGCGCTCACGCCCGGACCCCGGCTTCCGGACGCGGGTGCGCCTCGGCGACCGCACCGGCGGCGCTCACCGTGATGCGGTGCACGTCGCTTGCCTCCGAGCCGGGGATCTGCTCGAGGTCGGTCGCGGTGATCACCGACTGCCCGCCCCCAGCGCGCAGTAGCTCCACGAGCGCCCGGCGGCGGCCGGCGTCGAGCTCGGACATCACGTCGTCGAGGAGCATCACCGGCGGCGCGAGGCGGCGCGAGGCGAGCGCCTCGCGTTCGGCGAGCAGCCACGCCAGCAGGGCGAGGCGCTGCTGCCCCTGAGAGCCGTAGGCGCGTAGCTCGCGACCCGCGCGGACCGTGGAGACGTCGTCGCGGTGGGGTCCGTGGCCGGTGAACCCGCGCTCGAGGTCGGCGTCGACGCGTTCGGCGAGCTCGGCGGCGAGACCGGCCCCGTCCTGCGCCCGGGAGCGGGGACGGTAGGCGATCGCTACCCCGTCCTCACCGGTGTCGAGGCCGAGCTCAACGGCGATCCGCGCGTACGGCTCGTGCAGGGTCGCCATCGCCTCGCGGCGGTCGGCCATGAGCGCGACGCCGTGACCGGCGAGTTGCACGTCCCAGCTCACGAGCGTCTCACGGGAGCCGATACCGGCCCGCAGTCGTGAGAGCAGAGCGTTGCGCTGAGCGAGCGCCTGGGCGTAGGCGCGGCGGGTCGCGGCGCGGCTCGGCCACAGCGCGGTGACGAACTGGTCGAGATGGGCCCGGCGCAGCGACGGGGCTCCCTTGATGAGCTCCAGGCGATCGGGCAGGAACACCGAGATGAGCGGCCGGTCGGGCACGTCGAGCAGACGCTCCACGGTCGCCCCGTCGGCACGCATCCGCTTGGGCTCCCCGGGCGCGAACCCGACGGACAGCTCGTGGGCGCCGTCGGCCGCCTCGGTGGCGACCACCACGCGGGCTGCCGGCGCCCCGAAGCGCACCACCTCCCGCTCGTTGGTGGTCCGGCACGAACGCCCCGTGCACCCGAAGTACAGCGATTCGATCAGGTTGGTCTTGCCCGCACCGTTGGGCCCGGTGATGACGGTGAGCCCGGCGCCGAACGAGACCTCGGCCTCCGGGTAGGAGCGGAAGTCGCGCAGACGGACGTGGCGGACGCTCACCGCGGTCGGACTCAGGTCCCCGGCCAGGGGATCAGACGTTGAGCCGAATCGGCATGATGAGGTACCGGAAGCCGCTGCCGTCACCGGACTCGATCAGCCCCGGTCGCAGCGGGCTGATCAACCGCAACAGCACGTCACCTTCGTCGATCGCCTCGATGCCGGCCCGCAGGAACTCGGGGTTGAAGCCGATCTCGAACGGCTCGCCCTCGAACGCGACCGGCAGCGACTCGCGGGCCTCGCCGACGTCCGGGGTCTGGGCGGAGACGGTGAGCTCACCGGTGGCGAAGGCGAGCCGCAGCGGCGCGTTCTTGAGCGCCAGCAGGCTGATCCGCCGCACCACGTCGGTGAGCTCGCCGCTCGCGATCCGCAGCTCGTGCTCGAAGGTCTCGGGCAGCAGTTGGCGGTGGTTGGGGAACTGCCCGTCGATGAGGCGCGAGGAGAGCACGATCCGGCCGAGCGTGAACAGCACCTGGTTCTGGCGAACGCTCACACTGAGCGGCTGCTCCGGATCGCCGCCCACCAGCCGGGCGAGCTCCTGCAGGGCCCGAGCGGGCACGTTGACCTCGAACGCCGAGGAGAGCGGCGCCTCGAGCGTCGTCTCCTTGACGCTGAGCCGATAGGAGTCGGTGGCGACCATGCGCAGCTCCCGGTCCGAGGCCGAGACGAGGATGCCGGTGAGTACCGGGCGCGTCTCGTCACGCGAGGCCGAGCCGGCGACCTTGCTCGCGGTGGCCACGAACGCGGCGGCGGGGAGCTCGACCGAGGATTCGGGATCCGGCTCCGGGAAGGGAGGGAAATCGTCGGCGCGCAGCGTCCGGATGTGGAAGGTGGCGTTGCCCGCGACGACCTCGACGTCCTGCTCCGCGGGGCGCAGCTCGAGGGTCACCGTCTGGGCGGGCAGCGAGCGCACCACGTCGAGCATCAGCCGGGCGGGCAGCACGACGGTGCCCTCGCGGAGGACCTCGGCCTCCAGGGGGACGCGGAGTCCGACGTCCATGTCGGTGGCTCGCAGCTCACAGCCCCCGGCGGTGGCGGCGAGCTGGACGCCGGACAGGGCCTGGATCGCTGAGCGGGTCGAGGCGACCCGACCAGCGGTCCCCAGCTGGGAGAACAGGGCGTCGCGCTCGAGGGAGATCTTCACGGTCGATACCTCAGGTAGGAAAGAAGAGAAGTCATAGGGTCAACAAGGGGTGTGGATAACTCGCCGATGACCCGCCGGCGCGGAGATCGGACGGTGGGAACCCGAGCCGAGCGGGCCCTCCCAGTCTGTCAACACCGGCGGTCGGCGTCACTGCCGCACAGCTCCCGGCGCAGCTGGGAGAGGGTGTTCACAGCCTCGGGGTCGGTTTTCAACCGCTCCGAGACGCGCTTGCAGGCATGGATCACGGTCGCGTGGTTGCGTCCCCCGAACGCGGCGCCGATCGCCGGCAGCGAGAGATCGGTGAGATCTCGCGACAGCGCGATTGCCACCTGGCGCGCCCAGTTGACGGCGGCAGTACGGCTCGGGGAGGTGAGCTGCGCGACGCTCACCCCGAAGCGCCCCGCGACGATCGCCTGCACGTCGGTGACCGTGAGGGAGCCGGCCCCGCCCGCCCCGACCTTTCCCGGCGTGTGTGGGGCCGGGTACATGATGTCGAGGACCTCGGTGGCGAGCGGGATGTCGATCGGGCGCGCGGTAAGCGAGTGGAAGGCGACAACCCGGATGAGCGCGCCCTCGAGTGAGCGGATGTTGTCGGGGACGCGGTCGGCGATCAGCTCGAGCACGCTCGCATCGGCGAGCACGATGCCGTCGAGCGCGGCGCGCTTGCGCAAAATGGTCACGCGCGTGGTGTGGTCGGGCGGAGCGATGTCGGCGACCAGCCCGGACTCGAAGCGCTCGCGCAGCCGTTGCTCGAGGCCGGTGAGGGCTCGCGGCAGGCGGTCGCAGGTGAGCACCAGTTGGCGCCCGTTCTCGTACAGCGCGTTGAAGGTGTGAAAGAACTCCTCTTCGGTCCGCGCCTTGTCGGCGAGGAACTGCACGTCGTCGATGAGCAGCACGTCGGCCCCGCGGTAGGAACGCTTGAAGCTCTCGAGGGTTCGGGCGGAGAGGGCGGAGATGAAGTGGTTGGTGAACGACTCCGCGGTCGTGTAGCGGACGCTCGCGCCGGCGCCGAACTGCAGCACGTAGTTGCCGATCGCGTGTAACAGGTGGGTCTTGCCGAGGCCCGGTGGGGCGTAGAGGAACAGGGGGTTGTAGGCCTGGCCCGGGTTCTCGGCGACGGCAAGCGAGGCGGCGTGGGCGAGGCGGTTGGTCTCGCCGATGACGAACTGCTCGAAGCGGTAGCGGGGGTTGAAGCCGGGGTGCAGCTCGGCGAGGCCCTCGCCGTCGACCGGCGGCCCGGCGCTCGGCTCCACCGCCCGCTCGCCCCCGGCGAAGCGCAGCCGGGTGCCCGGTCCCAGGACGTCCTCGGCGGCCTGGCCGAGCAGTCGCCCGTAGCGGCGGGCGACCCAGCGCTCGGTGTCGGGCGGGGCGGCGAGCGTCATCGCGCGGCCGTTCCAGTCGGCGAGCTCGAGACCGGCGAGCCAGATGTCGAAGGTGACCGGCCCGATCCGCCGCCGCAGCTCGGCGCGGAGCACGCGCCACGCGTCCGTGGCCTCAGTATGCGCGGGCAGCGCCAAGCGACTCCTCCCGGAGTGGTGTTGCGGTGATGGGAAGGGGACGCGAAGGGTGGGCACCGCTCCGCGGGGCGGCGAGCATATCAACGGTCAACGGGCCCTCTGGGG
>CAXTTD010000208.1:0-6044 GCA_964246945.1 uncultured Solirubrobacteraceae bacterium
GGTCACCCACGAGCTCCCGACCCCGGCCGCGCGCCCGCGCGTGGTCGGCGGCTGGCGCACCCCGCTCGTCGCGGTGCGGTCGTTCACCGCCACCTACGTGAACTGGAGCGCGACCAGCGTCGCCCCGCGGCTGCGCGCGCTCGCCGCCGCGAGTGTCGGCCAGGCCCGGGCGGAGCTCGCTACTGAGGCCGCGGAGGTCGGTCGCGACCACGAGCTGCGGGCCGGCGGCATCGCCAACTCGGGGGTCGTCGAGGCGGTGGCGCCGGTCGCCGGACACCCGCGCGAGTACGCGGCGGTGACTCGCGAGTCGACGAGCGCCGCCCGCGGGGACGCCTACCGGGGCCTCGCTCCGGAGTGGCACGTCGCACTGGCCACGGTGACCCGCCTGCCCGACGGGCTGTGGGTGCTCAGCGGCTGGCAGCCCGAGAATTGAGCCGTCGGCTCATCGCCCGGTGCGGGGAAGGTTGTTGACCGTGGCGGTCGATAAAGCTCCCGCGCTCACGCCGCGTTCGGGCTCCCGGTGCACTGCCCGCTGCCGTAGAACACGCAGTAGGCGGGGCGCGGCCCGCCGTCGGGGGCGAGCAGGCCGGAGTCCCAGCCGGGGGCGCCGATGAACTGGTACCAGAACAGATGGGTGATGGGGACCGCGTCCGCGGCGTGCGGCAGCGCGAAGAACGCCTCCGCGCTCGCCTTCTGCCGCGCCGGCTGGCCGTTGATGCAGGCGCCGAGCGAGCCCGCGGCGTCGACGCCGACCGCGGCACAGTCGCCGCTGCGCACCGGGGAGTCGAGCCTCGGCGCCGCCTCGCTGATCCACAGGCTGCGGGCCCGCCCGCCGGTGTCGCGAGCAAGCGCGGCGTCGAAGGCGGCGAGCTGCGGGGCCCCGGCGCCGGTGTAGCCGGTGGTCACCTCGCGGTAGTCGTGGACCGACCACGTGCTCGGGAACCGCGCGCCGGGCATCTGGCGGGCGAGCTCGGCGACGTAGGACGCGAGATAGCTCACGTCGGGAATCTTGAGGGTGCCGGCGATCACCGTGTCCGCAAGGTGATCGGCGAAGCCGTGGATGACCCGGCTGGCGATCGCCTCCGTGCACGCCGCCTTGGCCGGACCGTTCGGCTGCGGGGTGGCTCCGATCGCGCATCCGTTGGCGGGAGCGGCGGTCGAGCCGGTGAAGATCGGGAACGCCTCGGGCTCGTTGACCGCCTCCCAGGTGTGAGGCCGAGCCCATGCGGGCAGCCGGCTGAGCTCGTCGAGGATGCCCTGCAGGCCGCAGCGGTAGGCCCAGTAGCCCGCGGTGGTGGTCGGGTCCGGGAACCGGGGATCCCACGCGGGCCGGGCGCCTGTGAACGGATAGCCGCTGATCGTCACCACCGGGGTGAGCCCCTCGGCCCGGGCCTCGATCACCCCGGCCATGAGGTCGTCGATCGCGGCGCCCGCCTGGGTCCAGCCGTTGGCGGCGTCGTACCAGGGGTGCTCGCGCACCCGCGAGTAGGTGCAGCCGGGCGCGCTTCTCGAGCCGTTCCACTGCTGCACCGCGTCGTAAGGGACGAACAGCCGGACGTCGCTCACCCGGTGGCTGCTCGCCGGGGCGAGCAGTCGCAGGAACAGTGGGGAGTCGAAGTAGCCCTCCATATGCGCGATGTCGCACCGGGCCGCCTGCGGGGCACAGCAGTCGGGGTCGTTCGGCGCGCAGCTCGCGTACTGCCCGGGCGCGTCGCCGATCCCGTAGGTCACCGCGGCGGACGCGCTCGCGCCGGCACCCTGCGTCGACGCGGTCCCCGTGCCGGCACCCTGCGTCGACGCGGTCCCCGTGGCGGCGCCCTGCGTCGACGCGGTCCCGGTCGACCCGCTCCGGGCGTGGCCGGAGCCGCCGCAGCCGGTGAGCCCCACGGCGAGCGCGAGGACGAGGAGCGCGGCGAGCAGCGGCGTGCGGCGTCGGGGGATGCGATCCATGCGGGTTTCCGGGCTCGAGTGCCGGGTGCCGACGAGTCCTGCGCGACCCAGCCCCGCGCGCCCGCGCCCGACCCAGGCCAGCGTAGTACGCCACCGGTCCGGGCCACCCCGGTCGAACGCCCCACGCCCGGTCAGGCAGGTTCGCCGGCAGTGAAGACACTAGCCTCAGCCCCCAGACGATCCCGACCGACCCGCACACGAGGGGCTGCCCAGATCCATGAGCTTTTCCGAGAACGAGTTCCTGTTCACATCCGAGTCGGTCACCGAGGGACACCCCGACAAGGTGGCCGACCAGATCTCCGACGGCGTACTCGACGCCGTCCTCGCCGACGACCCGACCGGACGCGTGGCCTGCGAGACGCTCGTGAACACCGGTCTGGTCGTCGTCTCGGGTGAGATCACCACTGACACCTACGTCGACATCCAGGAGATCGCCCGGGAGACGATCCGGGGGATCGGCTACACCGACGCCGACCTCGGCTTCAGCGCCGATTCATGTGCGGTGCTCAACGCGATCGACAAGCAGTCCGCCGACATCGCCCAGGGCGTTGACACCGCCTATGAGCGCCGCAGCAACGGATCGGGCGGCGACGAGCTCGACATCGCCGGGGCCGGCGACCAGGGGATGATGTTCGGCTACGCCTCTGACGAGACGCCGGAGCTGATGCCGCTGCCGATCGCGCTCGCCCACCGGCTCTCCCGGCGCCTCGCCGAGGTACGCAAGGACGGCAGCCTCGACTACCTGCGCCCGGACGGCAAGACCCAGGTGAGCGTCCGCTATCGCGACGGTCGCCCGGTCGCGGTCGAGAAGCTGCTCATCTCCACCCAGCACGCCGAGGGTGCCGAGGACCGGATCCGGGGCGATCTGTGGGAGCACGTGGTGCGCCCGGTGCTGCCGGGCGAGCTGTACGAGGCGGACACCCTGGAGAACTCGTTCCTCGTCAACCCGACCGGCCGCTTCGTGATCGGCGGGCCGGTCGGCGACTGCGGACTCACCGGCCGCAAGATCATCGTCGACACCTACGGCGGCATGGCCCGCCACGGCGGCGGCGCGTTCAGCGGCAAGGACCCGAGCAAGGTCGACCGATCCGCTGCCTACGCGGCCCGCTACGTGGCCAAGAACCTCGTCGCCGCCGGCCTCGCCGAGCGGGTTGAGGTTCAGGTCGCCTACGCGATCGGCGTCGCCCACCCGGTGTCGGTGATGGTCGAAACCTTCGGCACCGAGAAGATCGGCCGCGGGCGCATCGCCCAGCTCGTCGGCGAGCACTTCGACCTGCGCCCCGGCGCGTTCCGCGAGTACCTCGACCTGCACCGCCCGATCTACCAGAAGACCGCCGCCTACGGCCACTTCGGACGCGAGGACGCCGACTTCACCTGGGAGAAGACCGACCGCGCCGCCGCGCTGCGCGAGGCCGCCGGCCTGTAGCCGTCGGACGCTGTCCGCGAGCGTACGTCGCTGCGAGGACCGCGCGCCGTGCATCGCCGTCGCGGACGGGGTTAATGGTGAGGACAATCCCTATTTCAGGAGGCACCATGCTTCTCATCCTCGCCGCAGTCCTGCTCGTCGTCGCGATTGCGGGCGGCGTGATCATCCACCCGCTGCTGTTCCTGATCGCCATCGCCGCGATCGTCGTCTTCTTCTTCGATCGGCGTGGCAGAGTCCTCTGAAGCAGGGACGCGGCGCTCGTCTCGTCGGCTCGAGGCGAGCGTCGCGCTGACGTCGCACCGCTCAGGTCATCGTCGCCACGAGGCGGTGGTGGCGGAGCTCCTCTGGCGGGGAGCCGTGCAGGATCCAGGTTCGATCCTGTTTGCGGCTGATGCTGCCTTGGCGCGTGAGCGACCCCATGGCGCTGGTGACCGCGGGCCGATGGGCGCCGACGAGATCGGCGAGCCGTTGGTGGGAGAGCGGCAGCGGTACGGCGATGCCGTTGGGCAGCACCCGGCCCCAGCGCTCCGCGAGATGCCACAGCGTCAGCAACAGCCGATCATCGACGCGTTGATGGTGGGCGATCGCCAGTGACACGGCGAGCGCGTGGGCGCGTCGGGTCCCGCGATTGAACAGCTCAAGTCCCAGCTGGGGCCACGGGGTGATGCGCACGACCAGGTGATGGTTGAGCACGGCCAGCCGGGCGGGCTCCAGGACGACCCAGCCAACCTCCGCCTGGACGTGCGACCCCTCGTCGTCCCAGCTCCACGGCCGGATCACGTCCCCCGCCCCGATCAGCTCCACGCACCGCCGCCCCAGCACCTCGACCTCTCGGGTGATCAGACCGTCGACGATCAGGAACCCCCGATGATGGGCATCGGGCTCCTCGGCGGTGGCGACATCCCAGGCGCCGGCCGACAGGCGCCGGACCCGCGTGCGGGTCTCGCGTCGGGCACGCTCACGCTCGTCGGCCGCCAGCAGGTCGCCGAGCTCGGGATCGGCATCGACGATGCTGATCGAATCCGCGGCGCTCAACCGGTGCTCTCGAGTTCGGACCCGGTGGCATTGAGACCCGGTGTCGTGGACGGGCTCACGTGGCGCCGAGGTTACCGATCCACCGCCACCCCCAGAGGGCAGCCTATCCTCTGCGGCCCATGTCCTCCCAGTACATCTATTCCATGCACCGGCTCACCAAGCGCTTCCCGCCGGACAAGCAGGTGCTCTCCGACGTGTCGCTGTCGTTCTATCCGGGGGCCAAGATCGGCGTGCTCGGCTACAACGGCGCGGGCAAGTCGACGCTGCTGTCGATCATGGCTGGACGCGACACCGAGTTCGACGGTCAGGCGGCGCTCGGCACGAACGCGACCGTCGGCATGCTCGAGCAGGAGCCCGATCTCGACCCAGCCAAGGATGTGAAGGGCAACGTCGAGGATGGCGTGCGCGAGACCCGCGACCTGCTGGATCGCTTCAACGAGCTGTCGATGAACTACACGGAGGAGACCGCCGACGAGTTCGCCCGTCTGCAGGAGCAGATCGACGCCGTCGACGGGTGGAACCTCGACACCACGCTCGAGTACGCGATGGACGCCCTACGCTGCCCGCCGCCCGACGCCGACGTGACCACGCTCTCCGGCGGCGAGCGCCGCCGGGTGGCGATGTGCCGGCTGCTGCTGCGCCAGCCCGACCTGCTGCTGCTCGACGAGCCGACCAACCACCTCGACGCCGAGTCGGTGGCGTGGCTCGAGCAACACCTCCAGGACTACAAGGGCACCGTGGTGGCGATCACCCACGATCGGTACTTCCTGGACAACGTCGCCGGCTGGATCCTCGAGCTCGACCGCGGCCGCGGGATCCCCTACGAGGGCAACTACTCCGGGTGGCTTGTGCAGAAGCAGAAGCGCCTGCAGCAGGAGGAGCGCCAGGAGTCCACGCGCCAGCGCACGATCGCCCAGGAGCTCGACTGGGTGCGGATGAACGCGTCGGCGCGCCGCGGCAAGCCCAAGGCGCGCCTGAATGCCTACGAGGCGCTGCTCGCCGAGGAGCGCAACCTGAAGCTCGACCAGGTCCAGATTCACATCCCCGCCGGGCCCCGGTTGGGTGACCTGGTGCTCGAGGCCAAGGACGTTCGCAAGGGCTACGGCGACCGACTGCTGATCGACGACCTGTCGTTCAGCCTGCCCCGGGGCGGGATCATCGGGATGATCGGACCCAACGGCGCCGGCAAGACGACGCTCATGCGGATGATCACCGGTGAGGAGACACCCGATGAGGGCACTCTGAAGCTCGGCGACACCGTGGAGCTCGCGTACGTCGATCAGTCGCGCGCCGGTCTCGATCCCGACAAGAACGTGTGGGAGGAGATCTCCGGCGGCCTCGACGAGATTCCGCTCGGCTCCCGCACGGTGGCCAGCCGAGCCTACGTCGCCGGCTTCAACTTCAAGGGCCAGGATCAGCAGAAGAAGGTGGGCAAGCTCTCCGGCGGAGAGCGCAACCGCCTCCAGCTGGCCAAGCTCCTGCGCTCGGGTGGCAACCTGCTGCTGCTCGACGAGCCGACCAACGACCTCGACACCGACACGCTGCGCGCGCTCGAGGAGGCGCTGCTGTCGTTCGCCGGCTGTGCGGTCGTGGTCTCCCACGATCGCTGGTTCCTGGATCGCATCGCCACCCA
>CAXTTD010000209.1:0-6025 GCA_964246945.1 uncultured Solirubrobacteraceae bacterium
TGATCGGCACCCCGGCGTCCATCAGCGACAGCGTCGAGCCGCACACCGAGGCCATGGACGAGGACCCGTTGGACTCAAGGATGTCCGACACGACGCGGATCGTGTACGGGAACTCCTCGAGCGAGGGGATCATCGGCGTGAGCGCACGCTCGGCGAGCGCGCCGTGTCCGATGTCGCGGCGCTTGGGGCCGCGCATGAAGCCCGCCTCCCCGACCGAGAACGGCGGGAAGTTGTAGTGATGGAAGTAGTACTTGCTTGTCTCCAGGCCGAGCGTGTCCAGACGCATCTCCTCGCGCGTGGTGCCGAGCGTGGCCACCGAGAACGCCTGGGTCTGACCGCGGGTGAACAGCGCCGAGCCGTGGGTGCGGGGGGCGACGCCGACCTCGATCGAGATCGGTCGGATCTCGTCGGTGCCGCGGCCGTCCGGGCGCTTCTTCTGGACTGCGATCCGCTCGCGGATGTAGGTCGACTCGAGCTTCTCGAACGCGCGCTTGGCGTTCGAGCGGTATTCGGCGAAGGTGTCGGCGACCGGGTTCCCGGAGTACTGCTCGAGCACCTGCTCCTCGACGGCCTTGATCGCGTCCTGACGCTCGAGCTTGTCGACCACCTGGGTCGCGGTGTCCAGCGCGGAGCCGTGCGAGCCCTTGATCTGAGCGAGCAGGTCGGCGTGGACCTGCGGGACATCGACCTCGTCCTTCTCCTTGCCGGCTTTCTCCTGCAGCTCCCACTGGGCCGCGCACAGCTTCTTGATCGCCTCGTGGGCGATGTCGAGCGCGTCGAGGATCTCCGCCTCGGGGATCTCCGAGGCGCCGGCCTCGACCATGAGGATCGCGTCCTCGGTCCCGGCCACGATGAGGTCGAGCTCGGTGTTCTCGAGCAGGTCCTCCTCGGCGGGGTTGACCACGAAGTTGCCGTCGATCTTGCCCACGCGCACCGCGCCGACGGGGCCGGGGAACGGCACGTTCGAGATCATCAGCGCCGCTGAGGCGCCGTTCATCGCGAGCATGTCGTAGGGGTTGACGTGGTCGACCGACATCGGCAGGGCGACGATCTGGGTCTCGCGGCGCCAGCCCTTGGGAAACAGTGGGCGGATTGGGCGGTCGATCAGGCGCGCGGTGAGCGTCGCCTTCTCCCCGGCGCGGCCCTCGCGCTTGAAGAATGAGCCGGGGATCTTCCCGGCGGCGTACATCCGCTCCTCGACGTCGACGGTGAGCGGGAGGAAGTCGACGTCCCGCAGGTTGCCCGCGGTCGCGGTGCACAGCACCATCGTCTCGCCCACGCGGACGACGACGGCACCGGAGGCCTGTTTGGCCAGCTTGCCGGTCTCGAACGAGAACTCCCTGCCCTCGATGTCGACCGAGACGCGCGTCATGGCGGCGTCAGTCATATTCAATTCCCTTCTGGCTCCGCCCTTCGGTCGGCGGAGTTCGTTTCTTTCGATCGTTCCGAACAGTTTGATGCTAGTACGCTGACCGGTGGGGCTCCCCCCGCGCCGATCACGGAATCTAAGCGGACCTGCCGGTCCGGTTGCTGCTACGGTAACCGGACTCGCTGGTCCGCTTGATCACCGTCCGTCCGCGCCGAAGGAGCCTCGATGGCCAATACCGCCACCTCACCGCCGTCCGCCGCCACCTCGAACCGGTGGCTGATCCTCGTCATCGCCTGCCTGGCCCAGTTCATGGTCGTGCTCGACATCACGGTCGTGAACATCGCGCTGCCCTCGGTGCAGCGGGGCCTTGACTTCTCCGCCGCCAACCTGCAGTGGGTGGTGAACGGCTACACGCTGATCTTCGGCGGCTTCCTACTGCTCGGTGGCCGCGCCGCCGACATGCTCGGCCGCCGGCGGCTGTTCCTCGTCGGCATCGTCCTGTTCACTGCGGCGTCGCTGCTCAACGGCTTCGCCCAGTCCTCGGAGATGCTCATCCTCGGCCGCGGCCTGCAGGGCCTCGGCGGCGCGCTGGTCTCCCCCGCCGCCCTCGCGATCGTCACCACGACCTTTCCCAGCGGACCCGAGCGTACGCGTTCACTCGCCATCTGGTCGGCGATCGCGGCCGGCGGATCGGCCGTCGGACTGGTACTCGGTGGCGTCCTCGTCGACCTCGCGTCGTGGCGGTGGGTGTTCTTCGTCAACGTGCCGGTGGGGATCCTCGCGGTGCTGCTCGCGCTGCGCTTCGTGCCCGAGTCGCGCGTGGCGACGCAGCGACGCAGCTACGACGCGGCGGGGGCGATCAGCGGCACCGGCGGTCTCATCGTGCTCGTGTACGGGATCGTCAAGGCCCAGGCCTACGGGTGGGGCTCGGCGCGCTCGCTGATCGACTTCGCGATCGCCGTCGGCCTACTGGTCGCGTTCGTGTTCATCGAGCGTCGCGCGGTGGCGCCGCTGCTGCGCCTCGGCGTCTTCCGGGTGCGGGCGCTCGCGGTCGGCGACGGTGCGCTGCTGCTCGTCTCCTCCGCGCTGTTCGGCATGTTCTTCTTCGCCTCCCTCTACGTCCAGGAGATCCTCGGGTACACCCCCCTGAAGGCCGGCTTCGCGTTCCTGCCGGTCACCGGCGGGATCATCCTCGGCTCCGGGCTCGCTCAGGGGCTCATCCCGAAGATCGGCGTGCGCCCGATCGCCATCGTGGGCACCGCGATCGCCGGCTTCGGCCTGCTCGTGCTCACCGGCCTGCCGGTGCACGGCCACTACGCATCCGACCTGCTCACCGGCCTGGTGCCGCTCGCCTTCGGGCTCGGTCTCACCTTCGTGCCGCTGACGCTGATGGCGACCAGCGGGGTGCCGGGCGACGATGCCGGGCTCGCCTCGGGCCTGTTCAACGTCGCCCAGCAGGTCGGCGGCTCACTCGGCCTTGCGATCCTATCCACGCTCGCCGCCAGCCGCACCAGCAGTCTGCTGCACAGCGGGACGACCCACGCGTTCGCCGCCCGGGTCTCGGGCTACCACGTCGCGTTCCTGGTGGCGGCGATCATGATGTTCGCCGGCACCGGAATCCTTGCGTTCTGCCTGCGCCGCTCGCACCTCGCCGAGGTCGAGGGAGAGCTGCGCGAGACGGGCGTGGCGGTTCCCGCCGGAGCGTGATCGGCGGCGACGCGCGCGGCGGCGATTCCCGGGGGTGGCGCCCGGTCTCCGCCGCGTGCGAGAATCACACCGTCATGGAGGAGGAACCGAGACGGCTGCGGGCCGACGCCGAGCGCAACCGGCGGCGGCTCGTGGAGGCCGCGGCCGAGATGTTCGCCGAGCGCGGACTCGAGGTCGGCGTCGGCGAGATCGCCGAGCGGGCGGGCGTCGGCCGCGGCACCCTGTTTCGCAACTTCCCCTCCAAGGACGCGCTCATCACCGCAGTGGTGGCCACGCGGATCCGCGAGGCGGCGGTGATCGGGCGCGCGCGGCTCGATCACCCGGACGCCGCCGCCACCCTGTTCGGTCTCGTCGATGAGTCGCTCGCCCGCCAGCAGGACGACCGCGCGCTGTTCGAGGCGATCGCCGACACGTGGATGGTCCACCCCGAGATCCGGGCCGCCCACCGCGAGGTCCTCGCCGTGGTCGAGGAACTGCTCACCCGCGCCCAGCGCGCGGGCGCGATCCGCGACGATGTGTCCGCCGTCGACCTGCTGCTGATGGTCAAGGGCGTGTGCGAGTCCGCCCGCGCCTTCCGCAATCTCGACCCCGAGATCGGCATGCGCCAGCTCGACCTCGTCAAGGCGGCGATCACCGCCCCCGGGTACGCTGGCCCGCGGTTGCGCGGCACCCCGCCCACCGCCGAGGATCTCGACCGCGCCCAGCCGAGCCCTCTGCCGGCCACGATCGCTGACTGAGCGGATCCCCCGGCGCACCTCGCGGGGCAGCTATCGCTCCCCCGTGGCGTGAGCCGCGAGCCCGCGACGATCGAGCGGCGCGAGCCCGCCGCCCGCCCCGGGGGAGAACAGCGCGGGCGTGGTGACCACCCCGCCGCGCACCCCCGAGGTGAAGTCGCGGCGCACCCGGGCGGCGACCGCCTCCCCGCGCCGGTCGGCCTCGAAGCGCTCGAGGTCGAGTCCGAGCTCCCGTGCGCGCTGCCACAGGTGCGGGTCCTCGAGCCGCGCGGGGTCGGCGAACAGAGCGTCGTGCATCTCCCAGAAGCGGCCCTGGACCGCGGCCGCCTCGGCGGCGCTCGCCGCCGCCCACGCCCGGGGATGGCTCGAGCGCACCGGGAAGTGGCGCACGCACACCCGCAGTGCGAGGCGACTCGCCGTGTCGTGCAGCGCCGCGCAGAACGGGCACTCGAAGTCGGTGTAGAGCACGATCAGCGGATCCGCGGGTCCCCCGCGCACGTGATCCTCGGGGTCGATCGCGGGGACCTGCGCGGAGCCGAGCTCACCCATCGCGGGGGCCGCGGCGGATCAGCCCGCGGCGGTCTGCGCGAGTGCGTCGAAGATGAGGTTCGCGCCGGGCAGCACCCCGGGATGCTCCCCGACCCAGCTCCACTGCACGACCCGGTCGGGGCCGACGAGCACCAGCGCCCGCTCGGGCATGCCGGCGGCGTGGTAGACGCCGAGCGCCCGGCACGCCTCGCCCTTGGGCTCGAAGTCCGAGAGCTGCTCAATCTCGACCCCCAGCGAGCGCCGAAACGCCGTCTGGGCGGGGGTCGCGTCGCAGGAGACCCCGTACAGGGTCGCGCCCTGGGCGGCGAACTCGTCACGCAGGTCGTCGTACAGGCTCAGCTGGTCGGTGCACACCTCGCTGAACGCGAACGGGTAGAACACGAGCACCGTGTGCGCGCCATCGAGCTGCGCCGGGGTGAATGCGTCGCCGTTCTCGCGGCGCAGGACGAAGTCGGGGACCGGGGTGCCGGCTGAGATCAACGGCGCAGGCCGAGCTCGCGGATCAGCGAGCGGTAGCGCTCGAGATCCTGCCGCTGCAGGTAGTTCAGAAAGCGCCGCCGGCGGCCGACGAGCATGAGCAGGCCCCGCCGGGAGCTGTGGTCCTTACGATGGGTGCGCAGGTGGTCGGTGAGCTCGTTGATGCGCTCGGTGAGCAGCGCCACCTGGACCTCGGTCCGGCCAGTGTCAGCGGGGCCCTCGCCGAACTGGGTGACGAGCTCCTGGGTACGTTCCTGGGTCAGTGGCATGCGGCCGGTGAGGGTAGCAGGGCGAGGCTCGCTGACGCGGGGTGAGCGGGGCGGGTCGCGCCCGGGTTCAGCCGCACAGCGCGCGCGCCTCGTCGACGTCGCGCGCCATCTGCTCGACGAGCTCCTCGGCGCTGTCGAAGCGCCGCTCGCCGCGCAGGCGGGCGAGGAAGTCGAGGCGCAGCTCGGCGCCGTAGAGGTCGAGCTGGGCGTCGATCACGTACGCCTCCACGAGCGGGGCGAGGCCCATCCCGAACGTCGGGCGCACGCCGATCGACACCGCCGCGGGCGCCCCGTCGGCGAGCGCCGCGTACACGCCGTGGCCCGGGCACGCGATCGCCTCGTCGGGGAGCAGGTTCGCGGTCGGGTAGCCGAGCTCGCGGCCGCGCTCATCGCCGTGGACGACCTCCCCGCGCATCTGGAACGGGGCGCCGAGGAAGCGCGCGGCGTGCTCGACCTCGCCGGCGGCGACGAGCGCCCGGATGTGGCTCGAGGAGACGATCTCCCCCTCGACCTCCACGAGCCGCACCACGCGGGTGGCGAAGCGGGGGTCGGCGGCGAGCATCTCGGTGCCCCCGGTCGCGTCGTGGCCGAAGTGAAAGTTCTCCCCGACCGAGACATGGGTGGCGTGCAGCGCGCCGGCGAGCACCTCGTCCACGAACGCCTGCGGCGTCTGCGCCGCGAACGCCTCGTCGAAGCGGATCACCACGAGCTCCGAGACTCCCAGCGCGGCGAGCCGGTCGGCCTTCACCGCCAGCGAGGTGAGCAGGCGCGGGGCGCGCTCGGGGGCGATCACCTGCAGCGGATGCGGCTCGAAGGTGAGCACCGTATCGGCCCCCGCGATCACCTCCCGATGGCCGAGGTGGACGCCGTCGAACTCACCGACGGCGACCCGCCGCGTCCGCGGCGCGACGTCTGGGAGC
>CAXTTD010000210.1:0-5989 GCA_964246945.1 uncultured Solirubrobacteraceae bacterium
CAGGCGCTCGACGACGCCAAGGAGAAGGGCGCGGCGACGATCGACCACGTCGTGCTCGTCGGCGGCATGACCCGCATGCCCGCCGTCCAGGAGAAGGTCAAGGAGCTCACCGGCAAGGAGCCGCATCGGGGCGTCAACCCCGACGAGGTCGTCGCCGTGGGCGCCGCCATCCAGGCCGGTGTGCTCGCCGGCGACGTCAAGGACGTGCTGCTGCTGGACGTCACCCCGCTCACCCTCGGTATCGAGACCAAGGGCGGCGTGATGACCAAGCTGATCGAGCGCAACACGACGATCCCGACGCGCAAGTCCGAGGTGTTCTCGACCGCCGAGGACAACCAGCCGAGCGTGGAGATCCACGTTCTGCAGGGCGAGCGCGAGATGGCGACCTACAACAAGTCGCTCGGCAAGTTCCAGCTCACCGGCATCCCGCCGGCGCCGCGCGGCATCCCGCAGGTCGAGGTGGCGTTCGACATCGACGCCAACGGCATCGTCAACGTCTCGGCCAAGGACCTCGGCACCGGCAAGGAGCAGAAGATCGAGATCCGCTCGGGCGCCGGGCTGTCCGACGACGAGATCAAGCGGATGGTCTCCGACGCCGAGTCCCACGCCGAGGACGACAAGCGCCAGCGCGAGCTCGCGGAGGCCCGCAACACCGCCGAGAACGCGGCCTACCAGGCTGAGCGTCAGCTCAGCGACCTCGGTGACGCCGTCGACGCCTCCTCCAGGGAGGAGATCGAAGCGGCCATCAAGTCCACCCGCGAGTCGCTCACCAGCGACGATCCGGCTGACATCCGGGCCAAGGCGGACACGCTCAACGCGGCCTTCCACAAGGTCTCCGAGGCGATGTACCAGCGCGCCCAGGAGCAGTCGGCGGCGAGCGCCGAGAACGGCGACGGTCCCGGTGCGTCGAGCAACGGCGGCTCTCCCGAGGAGGAGGACGTCGTCGACGCCGAGGTCGTGGACGAGGGCAACTAGAGGTCCTCGCGATGACCGCTCCCGAGAACATCCACCACCACCGCGAGGAGGTGCCTGAGGCGGCTGAGCCTCAGGCGCCCGCCGCGGAGCCGCTCGTCTCCGCCCGCACCGACGCGGACGATGCCGCCCCCGCGGCCGAGCCCGCCGCCGACACGGACGCCGACCCGAACGCCGATGCCCGTAGCGAGGACGCCTCCACCGAGGACGCCCTCGCGGACGACGCGCTCGTCGACGGTGCGCCCGCCGAGGACGACCTCGCCGCCCGGGCGGCCCGGGCCGATGAGTACCTCGCGCTCGCCCAGCGCAAGCAGGCCGAGTTCGAGAACTTCCGCAAGCGGGCCTTCCGCGAGACGGCGACCGCGCGTGAGCGGGGTGCCGCCCAGCTCGCCAAGGAACTGCTGCCCGCGATCGACAACCTCGAGCGGGCGCTGCAGCACGCGCCCGATGACGCCGACGAGCATGGTTTCGTCACCGGGGTGAGGCACGTCCACACCGACGTCGTCGCGGCCCTGCAGCGAGCCGGCATCGATCAGTTCTCCCCCGACGGCGAGCCGTTCGACCCCACCCAGCACGAGGCGGTCGCCCAGCAGCCGGCGGGCGAGGGCGTCGCCGCCGGCACGGTGCTCGAGGTCTACCAGCGCGGCTACCGCGCCGGCGAGACCGTCGTGCGCCCCGCCCGCGTCGTCGTGGCCGGCTGAGGCCCGCGAGGAGCCGACGCGATGCCCGCCCGACCCGATTACTACAAGACCCTCGGCGTGGGCAAGAACGCCTCCGAGGACGAGATCAAGAAGGCCTACCGCACGCTCGCCCGCAAGTACCACCCGGACACCAACGCGGGCGACAAGGCGGCCGAGGAGCGCTTCAAGGAGATCTCCCAGGCCCACGACGTCCTCTCCGATCCCGACAAGCGCAAGCAGTACGACCGCTCAGGCTCGGCGTTCGGGCAGTTCGCCAACGCGGCGACCGGCGCCGGCGGGGCGGGGGCCGGCTTCGACCCGAGCGCGTTCTCGGGCGGCTTCGGCGACATTCTCTCCAATCTGTTCGGCGGAAACGGTCCCGCCCGCTCCGGCGCCGACTCGGGGAGCGTTCGCGGGGGCGCTCGGCCACGGCCGTCGCGGGGTCGCGACCTCGAGACCGAGGTCTCGCTGTCCTTCGAGCAGGCAGTGCACGGCGCCCAGGTGTCGCTCACCGTCCCCACCTCGCAGGCCTGCCCGACCTGCCGGGGCACCGGGGCCAAGCCCGGCACCGCGCCACACGTGTGCCCGGTGTGCAACGGGACCGGCATGGAGGCCCAGAGTCAGGGCATCTTCTCGATGTCCCAGGCGTGCTCCAACTGCCACGGCCAGGGCACCGTGATCGACGACCCGTGTCCGACCTGTCAGGGCTCGGGCGCTCAGCGCTCGGTCCGCAAGCTGCGGGCGAACATCCCCGCCGGGGTCAAGGACGGGAGCCGCATCCGCCTCGCCGGCAAGGGGGAGGGGCCCCCCGGGCCACCTCAGCGGGGCGCCGAGCCCGGCGACCTGTTCGTCATCACCCGGGTGAACGAGTCCTCAGTGTTCCGCCGCGCGGGCGAGAATCTCGAGGTCGACGTTCCGCTCACCATTCCCGAGGCGCTGCTCGGCGCGATCATCGAGGTCCCAACGCTCCGCGGGTCAAAGCGCCTGAAGGTCGCCCGGGGCACGAAGTCGGGCACCGTGCAGCGGCTGCGCGGCGAGGGTCCCCCGAAGCTCTCCGGCAAGGGTCGCGGCGACATCCGCTACCGCTTCGTGCTCGACGTCCCCGCGGCCCTCGACACCGAGCAGACCGAGGCGGTGGAGCGGCTCGCCCAGGCGCTCAAGGACGATCCGCGCGAGCGGCTGATGCGCGAGGCGGCCGCCGAGGAGCCGGCCGGGGAGGCGGCGTGATGGCCGCGCGGCGGGTGCGCACCACGACCCGGATCGAGGTCTCCTCCGACCGCGGCGTGTTCATGATCTCGGTCGCCGCCGAGCTCGCCGACATGCATCCCCAGACGCTGCGCATGTACGAGGCCCGGGGCCTGATCGAGCCCCAGCGTTCGCCCAAGGGCACGCGCCTGTACTCCCACCGGGACGTCGACCGGCTGCGCCGCATCCAGGAGATGACCGCCGAGCTCGGCATGAACCTCGCCGGCGTCGAGCGCGTGTTCGAGCTCGAGGCGCAGCTCGACGCGATGGCGCGCAAGGTCGCCTCGCTCGAACGCCGGGCCGGGCAGCTGAGCGCCGAGGTGTCCCGGCTCGAGGCGCTGCGCCGCGAGCTGCGCGCCGAGATCGTGCCCTACGCCCGCGGTGGCGCGCTCGTGCGCCACGCTGACGTCGCGCGGCCTGCGCCCCGCGCGCCGCGTACCGGCTGATTCCGGTCGCACGAGATCCGCGCGCGCTCACCGTACCCTCGTCCGGGCGCACGGCCACACGCGAGCTGAGCGCTCATGCGTTGTTGATTTATCATCGCTTTCGGGTTATCGTCGGAGCGACTAACCGCTTTAAGTAAGTTTGGGGATAGACGATGACAGAAGGAGCGGACGTTTCTGCCCCCGTGCCGGCTGCTAACGAGGGGACATCGCGCCGGGGACTCGCGCGACGCCTGGCGCTCGCCGCGGCGGCGGTGCCGGTGGTCGGCGCGGTGGTGGCCGCGCTTGCGCCCGTCGCGGGTTCGGCGACGCTCAGCGACCGCGATCGTGAGGTCCTGCGGTTCGCGCGGATGCTCGAGGAGCTCCAGGCCACCTTCTACGCCGAGGCGCTGCGCGCCGGCCACCTCACGGGCGAGCCGCGCGAGTTCGCCCAGACCGTGGGCGCTCAGGAGCAGGCCCACCTGCGTTACCTGCGCGAGGCGCTCGGCGCCCCCGCCGGACCCACCCCGCGCTACCGCTTTGGCGACGCGTTCACCAGCAACGCGCGGTTCGTCGCCGCTGCGGTGACCATCGAGGACACGGGGGTCGCCTCCTACAACGGGCAGGCGGAGAACGTGACCCGCTCGACGTTGCGCGGAGTGGCGCGCGTGATGTCGGTGGAGTCTCGGCATGCCGCGTGGGCCCGGGCGATGGCCGGCGAACTGCCGGCCCCGGTCGCCGCCGACGTCCCGATCGGCGCCGCCGCCGCGCTCAAGGCGATCCAGCCGTTCATGGCGTGATCATGGCTGCCGAACGCCTCATCCCCGTGAGCCTCGCCGACGTTGACGCCGACGGCGTGCTGCAGGAGACTGCGGAGCGCCTGCCCACCCGGGGTCAGTTCCTGCGGCGGGGGGCGCGGACCGCGGTCGCCGGCGTCGCACTCGGACTCGGCGCCGGACTGCTTCCCGGCTCCGCGCTCGGGGCGGCGCGACACCGGACCTCGTACACCCGCAGTGACGAGGCGATCCTCAACTTCGCGCTCGCGCTCGAGTATCTGCAGGCGGGGTTCTACACCGAGGCCGAGCGGGTCGGCGCCCTGCGCGGAGCGCTCGCCGAGCAGGCCCGGGTGGTCGGATCCCACGAGCGCGCGCACGTCGCGGCGCTGCGTGCCGCGCTCGGGCGCCGGGCCATCGCCGCCCCGCGCTTCAACTTCCACGGCGCCACCGACAGCCCGGTGTCGTTCCGCGCCAACGCGGTCGCGTTCGAGGATCTCGCCGTCGGCGCCTACAAGCAGCAGCTGCCGCTGATCTACTCGAACGAGTACCTGGCCGCCGCGGTGGCGATCCAGTCGGTGGAGGGCCGCCATGCCGCATGGATCCGTCGCCTCGCCGGGATCGTGCCCGCTGAGCACGCCTTCGATGAGCCGATCGACGACCAGCGGACGGCGGACCTCGTCAGCTCGACGCACTTCGTCACTCTCAAGGTGTCGCGCACCACCGCCAGCGGCGCGCCCGAGTTCACGGGGTGAGCGGCGTCCGCGCGTCGACGAGGCTGCTCATCGCGCTCGTCGCGGTTCTCGTCCTCGCCGGCGCGGGGGTGGCGCTCGCGCTCGGGGGGGGCTCCCGCCCTGACCGCGCCGGCGGGCCCGCGGGCCCCGCGGGCCGGCGCGCCGGGGGGGGGGTGGCGGGCCGTCCCGCGCCCGCGTCGGGTTTTGCGATTCCCCGCCCCCGCCAGCTGAGCGACCGCGCGACGCTGACGCGGTGGGCGCCGGTGCTCGTGGCCACCGAAGCGCGGGAGCGACCGAGCTCGGCGAGCCCCGGGGTCGTGTGGGTGGGAACCCGGACCCCGGAGGGCACGAGCAACCTGGTCGTCGCCGACGGCGAGGTGACGCGCGACGGGGTGAGCTGGGTGCACGCCCGCCTCGCAGTGTTGCCCGACTCGCGCACCGGCTGGATTCCGCGCCGCGTGCTGGGCGGGTGGACGTTCTTGGACACGCATGTCGTGGTGAGCCGGGCGCGGCTCACGCTGACGCTCTATCGAGGCCGGAAGGTGATCTTCCGAGCGCCGGTAGGCGTCGGCAAGCCCAGCACCCCGACGCCCGCGGGTCACTTCTACGTGCGGGACCGCCTTACCCGGTTCGCGAGCCCCGAGTACGGGCCGCTCGCGTTCGGCACGAGCGCCCGCTCGCAGTATGAGACCGACTGGCCCGCCGGCGGGTTCATCGGCATCCACGGGACCGACCAGCCCGGCCTCATCCCCGGCCGGATCTCCCACGGCTGCATCCGGCTCCGAAACTCCGCGATCGAGGCGCTCGGCAAGCTGCTGCCCGTGGGCACTCCGGTGACCATCCAATGACCCCCGCCACGGTCCGCCACCACCGCCACCGTCGCGCCGGCCGGGTCGCCCGGGGGTTCGTGCTGGCGCTGCTCGTCTCGGCGTTCGGTCTCGGCATAGGTGCCGGGGGTGCCACCGCGGCCGGGGGCGCTAGCGCGAGCGGCGGGTCGGCATCCTCATCGCTCACCAAGCGCTTCCCGCTCGGCAGCCAGTCGCTGACGGGCACGGCCGCGAGCCACGCGCCGGCCACGACCCGCCCACCGGCCACCACCCGCACATCGGGCGCGGGGCCCCCGTCAGCCGGTTCGCCATCCACGCCGCGGCCGCGCTCGGCCC
>CAXTTD010000211.1:0-5943 GCA_964246945.1 uncultured Solirubrobacteraceae bacterium
GCGGGGAGCGGGGGACTGACCACCCGCGTGTGGTGACGCTCGTTAGCCCGCATCAGCGCCTATGCGTCGGGTGCGGCGGTGTGCATCAGCGGGGCCGCCTCCTGGAAGAAACGCGCGCATTGTCCCCGGCGTCTAGGTGAGCAGCATCCGCAAGCGCCGCAGCCGCGCGTTGCGCCTCCTGGCCGGGTTCGCCGCTTCGCCCCGCCATCTTGTACGACCTCCGCGTGCCGCGCAACCGTCGCCGTTTCGGTGAACGAGGTGGGCGGTCGGGGTGACCCCGGATCGTTTATCGCACACAAACGCCCGCACATCCCCTCGGTTGTGCGAAACACGGGGCCTGCGCGGTCTGGCCGGGCGCCCCCTGCCCGCCGGTTTCACGGGCTCCCCCATGGCCGCGACCGCGGCGGCGTCCACGGCTAACGCGCCCCGTCGACCGCCCCTGCCGCCGCGACGCCGGCGCGGTTCGAGCGCCCGCGTGCAGCCTGCCGTTCGGAATTCCGGCGGATCCCAAATGGGGGGCCGCATCATGAGCACGACCCGTGGGGTCCATCCGACGCGCGCGGTAGAAGGCGGGTGTGGCTCAAGAGGACCTTCCAGATCAGGTTCGCGGGCTGCGTGAGCGCGGCTACACGCCACGCGAGATCGCGGTCGCTTGGCATCAGCTCTGCCAAGGCGTCGAGGCTCGTGCGCGCCCAGGCGATCCGGCGCGAGGATGCCGATCCCGCGTCGCGAGACGACAAGATTCGGTGCTTCGTCAGCCCGGGATGGCGCGAGGGTCTCGTGGTGCCCGACCACGCGGAGTGGTCTGCGGCCGATGGGGACGTGGTCGCGCCGCGAGGCACCGGTGGTGTCGCGATCGTCCTCGTGGCGACGCCGCGCGGCTACCGCCGATTCGAGGTGTGCAGCTTCCTCGTCGATACGTGGTGCCTCGGCGTCAAGAACGCCCTGATGCCGAAGCGGATGTCGGCGCGAGAGTTCGAGGAGTTCCGGCGGACGACCTTCGCCCCGTGGGGTGGCGCCGGCATCACGGTGTCGCTCGGGTTGGCCCGCCACCTTGTCCTCGGCGCCGTCGAGTACGCGCGCGGAATTAGCTTTGAGCCGCACCGCGACTTCTCCGGCGCCCGGGCGGCGCTCGGGACTTGGGACGGGCGAACGGCCATCGAGTTCGGTCGCGACGGGATGCCGTACTACCGGCGCGGGCCTTATGACGACGCGGACGCGACGATCGCCACGCTCGAGCGGACCGTCGGTCGCGGCGGCTTTCGCTTCGCACTCGACGTCGGGTCGTTCGACGAAGCCAGCGACGGCTACCTCTACACCGCCACGATCACCGACGAGGAGGGACCGGCGGAGGGACTCGCCGCCTGACGCGATGCCTGTCCCAGCGCTAGCCTTACTCTGTAACAATTGTAAGGGAGTTGTGATGGACGCCGTCGCGAAGGTCACGTCGAAAGGGCAGGTCACGATTCCGAAGACCGTGCGGGAGGCGCTCGACCTGCGCAGCGGCGACGAGCTGGTGTTCAGGGTCGAGCGTTCGCGCGCCGTGATTGCCAAGTCGCCGAACTTTTTGGAGCTTGCCGGGAGCGTTCCGATCCCGATCGCCAAGCGCGGGACGCCGTGGGACGAGGTACTACGCCGCGCCCGCGAGCCGCGGATGCCGCTCGCGCCCTGACGGCGTTCCTCGACACCAACGTCCTGATCCGCCATCTCACCGGCGACCCGCCCGAGATGGCTGCTCGGGCGACCGCGCTGCTGGCCGGCGATGAGCCGTTGCTGCTTGCCGATCTCGTGTTCGCCGAGTGCCTGTACGTGCTCGAATCCTTCTACGAGGTCGCGCGACCCCAGGTCGTGCTGCTGATGGGCGCCGCGCTCGCACTGCCCTGCCTGAGAACCGTCGATCGTGGATTGCTCGCACGCGCTCTGGAGGTCTATGAGTCAGACCGCCTTGACTTCGCCGAGGCGTACCTGGTCGCTCAGGCCGAGACCACCGGCGTCGGCCAGGTTGTCTCCTTTGACCGCACGATCGATCGTGTTGACAGCGTCACTCGACGTGAACCCTGAGCGAGGCACGGGGGTGTGACGCTGCGTGTTCACCGACGACGCGGGATCCGCGAAGGGACGCGATTCCGACCCGCGCGTTGCCGAAGTCACCCCGCCTCGCGGGTGAGCCCCAGCTCGGCGCGGAGTTCAGCGAAGTCGGGGATCGGCGCGCCGCGGGCGGCGAGGATGTCAGCGTCGTGCTCGAGCTCACGCAACACCGCCTCGAGCAGCGGTCGATCGCGAGCCCGCTGGGCAGCTCGCCGGGGAGTCGCGCCGCCCAGGACAGGCGCTTTCGCATCCAGCCAGCGTTCCCGCCAGGCGGCGACCTCGTCAACCGTCGATCCAAACGGCAACGGTCCCACGGGCCCGAACGCCGGCAGATCCTGGGCCGGGTCAATGACGCTCTGGCGCGTGACCTCCGGCTGCAGGCCGGCCTCGCGCAGCAACGCGACGAGCGTGGTGAGGCGCTCGCGCGAGTTGACCTCGACCTCTACGCCGCCCTTGGCCGGTCGCATCCGCCCGCGCAGCCACCGCGGCCGCTCGTCGAATTCGGCCACCGCGTCGTCGCCCTCCTCCCTCAGCTGTGCGCGTAGCTCAGCGAGCGCGAATGTGCGCTCGGTGTCGCTCAGCTCACGCCCCCACCACGTCAGCTCGCCGTCGTCGTCGGCACGGATATCGCGGTGGTCGCGCAGCGCCTCCCGCGGATCGCTCCCCTGGTGAAGCCCGATCGTCGCGGTGATGAGCGTGACCGCCTCACCGTCCATCGTGCGCATCGCCGGTGCGGCGGCGCGGCGCTCGCTTAACTCGCCGGCGAGCAACGGCATCAGATGGCCGCAGACCATGCTGACCAGGTGCACGTATTCCGGGTCGGCCGGGCCGGCGGACTCGACGAGCACGCCGTGGGGTTCGGCAGTCACGTCTCGGTGCGGGCCGCGCGGACGCTTTCCCTCGAGCGAGCGCAGGATGTCGGCGGCCGCGTCCTTGACGACCGCGGCGGCGGCATCGCCCTCGCCCGGACGCAGCGAGATGAACGTGCCGCCGGTCCGCCACGCTTCGTCGAGCGCCACGAGCGGGCCGAGGATGACGCTCCAGCGGTACAGGCCCTCGAGCTGCTCCTCGGCGATCGCGATATAGCGCCGGGCACCGGACACAATCTCGGTCACCCACACGCCCGGCCGCGGCTCGGGGTCCTCGATGAGCCACAGCCCGTACGTGCAGGTGTCCCACCAGTCGAAGGCCGCCTCGCTGACGTCGCGGGGGACGTCGGGATCGCTCGCCACCGCGGCCAGCGGCGTGCCCGTTTCGGAGAAGATCGGCACGACGTCGTCATCATCGGCGTCGGCATTGGTGTCGGTGTCGACATCGGGCGCGCTCAGCCACGAGTGTTCGATCGCCGCGTTCACGAGCCCCTCGCGCTCGGGGTCGAGCGCCTCCGGCTCGCCGGGCGCGGGCGCCAGCAGCCGCTCGTCGTCGAGGAGCCCGGCGTTCTCCAGCCAGCCGCGGATCGTGCGGGCGGCGTGCTGCCGCAGCTCGGGGTCGCTGTCGACGCGCTCGCGCAGGGCGTCGCGCAGCCGATACAGCAGCGAGCGCCCGGCAAACCGCTCAAGCACCTCGCGCTCGGCGCGCGGCGGCCCGCTGCGCGAGAGGGCGGTGCGATGAACTTCCTCCAAGGCGATCGCCTGGAGCTCGAGCAGATGCTCGTCGGAGGGATCGTCGGCGAACGCCGCCTCCAGGCAATCGAGCGTGGCCAACGCGTCCCCGGCGGCGAGCAGGTGCTCCGCCAGGTGTGCGTCGCAGTCGGCATCGGGATGTTCGAGCGCCTCGTCGAGCAGCGTCTCGGCGCGGTCGCGGTCGTCGTCGAGTTCGCGCGCTGCCTCGGCGGCGAGCATGAGCGCGGTGAGGCTGCCCGGGGCCCGCTCGGAGACCGCGGCGACGATCGCCCGCGCCCGCTCGGGCGACCCGCGTTCGGTGAGCACCCGCACGAGCCCGACCGGCGACGGCATCCCCTCGAAGTCCTCGACGACGATCTCGGCCACCCGCGCCACCGGCGTCTCGGGCGCCTGAGCCTCGAGCGCCCGCGTGCGGATCTGCTCGAGCAGCGATTCGGTCTCACGCTCCGGGGAGGTCTGCCCCGCTCGCGCCGGGTGCCCGCCCGGCCGCCGGCGCTTCTTGGCCGACTTGCGCTTCGGCTTCTTCGCCATCCGCGCGAGCGTAGCGGCGAGCTCTCCGTGAAGGGACTGACGAGCGACGCCGTCCGCGCCCGCAGCGGGGAGGGAGAACCGTCCACCCCGCCTGCGGTGACGCTCCTCAACCTGCGAGCGCCTCCATCGCCGCCGCCGGCTGCGGTACGCCCGCGTAGAGCGAACCATGCCGCAGCGCGTCGTGGGACCATCCCGGCGTGCTGAGGAAGGTCAACGTCGCGCAGTACGAGACGCAGCTGCTCTGGGAACGCGGCAAGTTTCACGCCACGACGCGTGACCTGTCCGAGGCGCTCGGCGGCGGCGTGATCGGCGCGAGCGTGTGGGAGACCAAGGCCGCCCACAGGCAGGGCCCGTATCACTTTCACGATGGGATCGAGGAGTGGATGTACGTCGTCTCCGGCGAGCCGGTGCTGCGCGACCCGAGCGGTGAGCGTGCGCTCACGCCCGGGACCCTGGTCGCCTTTCCCGCCGGTCCGCGCGGCGCCCACACGTTCACAGGGCCGGGCCGGGTGGTGATGTTCTCAGTCGGTGCGCGCGGCTGGGGTGAGGCGTTCACCAGCGTATATCCGGACGCCGACAAGATCGGCGGCAAGCCGGGCGTCCAGTTCCTGCGTAGGGCCGCGTTGGAGACCTGGCCCGAGCCGCCCGTGGCCCCGGTCTCGCCGGCGCCCGCGGGCCCCTGCCCGCAGATCGACCTGCGGACGCTCCCCGCCGACACCTCACCTCCCGCCGACGGCTCACCGCTTGCCGAGCGCCTGCATACCCAGACCTGGGCGCCCGCGCTGTATGAGCTGGGCTCGGGCGAGTCGACCGGCCCCTACCGCTACGACTGGTGCCGCGAGCATTGGGTGCTCGTGCTCGGCGGCGTGCCGAGGTTGCGCCACCCCGGCGGCGAGCAGGTCATGGCGCCCGGGGACATCGTCTGCCTTCCCGAGGGCGAGGCCGGCGCCCACCAGTTCCTCAATCACGCTGCTGAGCCGGCGCGTCTGCTGGTGTGCTCGGCGCCCGTCGCCGGCCCATCGGCCTCGGTCTACCCCGACGACGATACGTACGTGCTCCGCGTTCCCGGCCAGACGGGGTATCGGTTTCGGCTCTCCGACCAGCTGCTCGACTACTGGGACGGCGAACCGGGTGCCGGCAGCGCCTAGCTGCCTGCGCGCCCACCTCGACTCGGGTCCCAGGTGCGGCGGCGCGCTGCCCCCGGCGGATCCGGTGTGCAGCTGACTCGCCGCGCGCTGCTGGCCCCGCGCACGCTGGGCCTGACGATCCCTGGGTGTTCGAGATCAAGGACCGCGATGCCGTCTCGGCGCTCGCGGCCAGGGACGAAGCGCGTGAGGTCAGCTCGTGTCTGCCGCTGGATCCCGAGGTCCTCGCTCGGTGGGTACAAGCAGGCGGACTCGCGGTCACGTTGGAGGCGACTCCCGGGCGAGGGCGCCCGGCGCCTCGGTCGCTCGTCGGCGTGCCCGCGCGCGCGCCCGCCGGGCCCGCCATTTCGCGCAACTGGTGTCGCATCGCCAACGCGATGGGCGATCGGGGTGAGCTCGGAACGCACATCGCACATTGCGGTCCGCGGACGCCCTCGTTTGTGCGAAATGCCGAGTCGCGCAGCTGCCTGCCGGCCAACCGACGCTGCAGAGCGCCACGCCGGTACCGGCGAGGCGGAGGGGGCGCATGACTCCGGCGCGACCCGCCGTTACCGCGC
>CAXTTD010000212.1:0-5924 GCA_964246945.1 uncultured Solirubrobacteraceae bacterium
CAGGTAGTCGCCGTTGGCGGCCGCCTCGCCGGGCATGGCCACGAACAGAACGTTCGTGAACGCGGTCTCGGCGACGATCGTGAGGTAGATGTTCGCCGCGGTGATCGCGTCACCCGTGATGAAGCCCTCACCGAACTGGCGGCCGATCGTGCCGGCGTAGCAGTTCTGGAACGCCTTGGTCGTGATGTCGAACCCGGCCGGGTCGATGTAGTGGTTCATGTACAGGCGCTTCAGGTTCATCTGGATCGTCGAGTGGCGAACCTCGTCGATCATCTGAATCGCGAGACCGTTGTGAACCGACGGGTTCGGAACGGTGCCGATCGTGAGCGGCATGGCGCGCGCCGCCGAGATCTCCGGGAACGGGATGATGGACAGGAACAGCTTCTGCCACTCCATCCAGCGCTGCTGGACCTGACGGAACATGTTGCCGCGGATCGCGCCGTCCATCGCGCCGAAGACGCGGTTGTCCTTCTCCTCCTCCATCGGGAAGTAGGAACGCAGAACCTGCTTGAGCGGATCCTTCTTCGGTGCCTTCTCGAACGTGTAATCGGTCGCGTACTTCTCGACCGGCGAGACGTAGGTCGGCTCCCAGGACAGTTCCTGGATCTTGTCATGAGCCTTGGTGATGCTTGCTCTGCTCACCGTCTACTCCTTGGTCGTTTCCCTCATATCCCGCGCCGGAGAGCGGTGCTCTCCATGCACGGGTCCTGTGTACAAGTTATGAGCTCGTGCGGTATGCGACAAGAACGCTCCGCTTTCTGCATCCCCTTGCAAGTCATGAGACGGATGCGAGGTGCAGACGGTCCCGGCGGGCAGTCGCACCGCGATGTGGTGCGTCGACGCTGGTGCGCCTCGCCACGCCCACGACGAGCTCGGCGAGGTGTTCCCGCTCGGCCGTGAACGCGGCCACGCCCACCGACAGCCCGAGCACGGCGCAGAAGCGCCCGCGCGCGTCGCGGATCGGCGCGGCCACGCAGCAGAAGCCCGCGTCGAACTCCTCGCAGTCGACCGCGTAGCCGTCGCGGCGCACCTGCGCGAGTTCATCGGCGAGCGGCTCGGGCGCGGTAATGGTGTGCTCGGTGAAGCGGCGCAGCCCGCCCGCGCCGTAACGGCGCAGCGCCTCGGGGTCGAGCTCGGCGAGCACCACCTTGCCCAGTGCGAGCGCGTGAGCACTGTCGGTGATCTCCGAGCCGAGCCCCGGGACCCGCGGCACGCCCTGGCGCCCGCGGAAGGCGACGATCTCGATCCGCCCCGGGTGTACGACGCCCGCGTAGGCGCGCCGGCGCGTGAGGGTGAACAGCTCCTCCACGGCCGGACGCAACGCATCGGGGCGCGTCGCCGGTGGCTCCTCGGGAGCGGCGAGGAGATGCTCCTCGAAGTCGTGGGCCGGGCGGTAGACGCCCTTGGCCTCGTGCACCGCGAAGCCCTCCTCGCACAGCGAGCTCAGCAGGTAGTAGGCGGTCGAGGTCGACTTGCCCAGCCGCCGCGCGACCTCGTCGGCGCGCACCCCCGAGGGCCGCTCGACGAGGAGTGCCAGCACCCGCAGCACCGAGCGCGCGGTGCTGAGGCTCCGCGTCGGCGTGGCGACAGGGCTGGGCGCCAGGGTCTGCGCGGGGTCGAGACTCTCCAAGACTGAACTCTCCTGTCCTCTCCTGCGGCGCCGGAACCGAGAGGTCCGCGCGCCCTGAGACGACGGTAACCGACGCCCCGACGGGTCGGCGTTACCTGAGCGTTACACGGGGTTCCGAGTGGGCTCAGGGAGCCGTGCGCAGGTGCGCGCGGAGCTGCGAGAGCCGCGAGGCGGCGAGCGCCCGGCGCGGGTCCTGGAACGGGAGATTGGCGAGCAGCCGCTGCCACGCCGGCCCGTCCGCGTCGCCCGAGGCGGTCTGGAGCCACGTCCACAGGGCCTCGGTGTCGCCGCCGGTGATCACCGACTGGCGCAGCCAGCCTTCGAGCGCTTCCCGTTCGCGCACGACCCCCGGGGCCGCCGAGCGCGGCAGCAGCGGACCGGGATAGCGCGCCGCGGCCTCGCGCACCTCACCGCGGTGCAGGAGGCCCGCCACCTGCGCGACGTCGGAGCTCACCCCGCCCGACAGGCGGTAGTGGTCGGTCTCGATGCAGTCGCCGAGCAGCTTGCGCAGCCGCGAGATCTCCACCCGGATCGAGCCGGTCCGCAGCGGATCCCCGTACACCCCCTCGCTGAGCTGCTCGCTGGTGAGCCCACCCGGGTTCGCGCACAGCAGGGTGAGGATCTCGGCGTGGCGCATCCGCAGCTGGACGGGCCCGTCGCTCCCGGTCGCCGCCTGCCCCCGGTCGCGGCCGAGCAGCGTGAGCGCGAGGCGGGTCGGCGCGTGGCCGCTGGACTGCGGCTCGGCCATCGCCCGCAGCAGGAACGCCCCGCCCGGGAGCGCCTCGGCGACAGCGCTCACCCCGGGGGCGATCGCCACCACGCCGCCGTCGGTGGGCAGCGCGATCCGCTCGCCGGGCAGCCAGCCGAGCGGCCGGGAGGTGATCACCCGTCCGCTGGCGGCGATCAGCGCCCGCGGGGAGGCGTCGACCAGCCGGTCGCCGTGGCGGGCGAGCAGCCGCGCGTCGCGATCGAGCATCGCGCAGCGCAGGTGGGCCTCCACCGCGTGGGCGGTGGCGACCGCGACCGCCATCGAGTGAGGGTGCACGGTGCCCATCTCGCCGGTGAGGTCGATCACGCCGATCACCCGGCCGGTGTCCGGATCGTGCACCGGGGCCGCCGCACATGTCCACTCCTGCACCACCTCGTTGAAGTGCTCGCCGGCGAACACCTGCACCGCGTGCTCGGCGGCGAGCGCGGTGCCGATCGCGTTGGTCCCCGCCCCACCCTCGCTCCACAGCGCGCCCTCGGCGAAGTTCATCGACTCGGCGGCCCGCAGACGTACGCGGGCGTTGCCCTCGACCCACAGCAGCATGCCGTTGGCGTCGGAGACGACGATCAGATGATTGGACTCGTCGGCGGTCGCGGCCAGGCACGCCCGGATCAGCGGCGCCATCTCGGCGAGCGGGTTGATCTCCCAGCGCGCCGAGGCCTCGTCGGCGTCGGCGACCACGGGGGCCATCCGCCGCCCGGACGGGTCCACCCCGGCCGCCGCCGAGCGACGCCAGGAGGCCGCGATCGGATCCCGGATCCGAGCCGCGTCGTGCCGCGCGGGGCCGGCTGAGCCACCACCCACGAACGTCTCCCAAGCCGTTCGCACCTCCCGCGCACGCTGGGCGGGAGCGGTGGCCGCGTCGATGGCGAGCCACTGATTGGACATCAAGGGGAGAGTTTAGGGATTACGTGACGGTGCTCACGCGGACTGTGAGGGATGTGGCGGGTCCTGGGGGGTCGGGAACGCGCCGTCGATGAGTTCGATCCGGTAGCCGTCGGGGTCGGTGACGAAGCAGATCCGGTACTCGTCACGACCCCCCGGCGCGTAGGGCGCCTTCTCCGGCGCGATGTCGTGGGCCTGCAGGTCGCTCAGCAGCCCGTCGAGGTCCTCGACGACGAGCGCCATGTGGTTGTAGCCCTCACCGAGGTCGTAGGGTTCGGCGCGGCCGACGTTGACCGTGAGCTCCAACACGTCGCCGCCGCCGGGCAGGCCCAGGTACACGTTGAAGGCGGAGTCGAAGTTCAGCTGTCCGCGGGGCTCGAAGCCGAGCCGTCCGTAGAACTCGGTTGATCTGTCGAGATCGCGGACCCGAATGCAGGTGTGAATGAATCGAGCGCTCATGCTGAAGACCCTAACCCGTCGGTCCGGCTCCGCACCGGCTCAGTCCGCACCAGCCCACTCCGCACCGGCCCGCTCCGAACCGGCCCGCTCCGAACCGCGGCGCTACGAGCTCCTCGATCGGACGCTCGAGCGGGGCCTCGTCCCCGACGGGCTGCTGCGCGCGGGCTCGCGCTACGGCGCCTGGTCGCGGGAGCGCGCCGGCGCAGCCGGGGGGATCGAGGCTCAAGGGCAGCGGCTCGCGGCGCTGGTGGCGCGGATGTCGAGCGGGCCGATCGCCGAGCTCCCCGAGACGGCCAACCAGCAGCACTACGAGCTGCCCGCGGAGTTCCTGGGGCTGATCCTCGGACCGCGGCGCAAGTACTCGGGGTGCCTGTGGCCGGAGGGGGTGTCGTCGCTGGCCCAGGCCGAGGAGGCGATACTCGCGCTGTCGTGCTCGCGGGCGGGCGTCGCCGACGGGATGCGGATCCTTGACCTCGGCTGCGGCTGGGGGTCGCTGTCGCTATGGCTCGCCGAGCGCTACCCGGGGTGCTCGGTGGTCGGCGTGTCGAACTCGGCCTCCCAGCGGGAGTGGATCCTCGGTGAGGCGGCGCGGCGGGATCTCGGCAACCTCTCGATCATCACCGCCGATGTCAACGACTTCACCCCGCCCGGCGGTGGCGGGTTCGACCGGGTGATGTCGATCGAGATGTTCGAGCACATGCGCAACTGGCGCGAGCTGCTGCGTCGGATCTCGACGTGGCTCGCGCCCGACGGTCGCGCGTTCGTCCACGTGTTCTCCCACCGTTCCGCGCCGTATCTGTTCGAGGGCACGTGGGCGGCGGCCCGCTTCTTCACCGCGGGGCTGATGCCCTCGCACGACCTGATGCTCCACTTCCAGCAGGATCTCGTGGTCCGCGAGCAGTGGGCGGTGAACGGCACCCATTACGCGCGCACCCTGCAGGCGTGGCTCGCCCGCCTCGACGCCGGGCGCGCCGAGGCGCTTGCGGTGCTACGGGCGTCGGGGCGCTCTGATTCGGAGGCCCGGCGGTTGCTCGCCACCTGGCGGCTGTTCCTGCTCTCGACCGACGAGATCTGGGGGTGGCGCGGCGGTGAGCACTGGCTGGTGAGCCACTACCTGCTCGAGCCGCGGTGACCGTCGCGCTGCCGGCGTGCGCGATGTGGGCGCGGATTGCACCCATATCGCTCAACCTCACCGTGGCCCCCGGGGCGATCCCGTGACGGTGACGATCCGCCATGCGACCCCGCAGGACGCCGCCGACCTCGCGGCCGTCCACGTCGCGAGCTGGCGGGTGGCCTACCGCGACGACGCCCCGCCCGGCTGGCTCGACGCCCAGACGGTCGAGGCCCGGACCGAGTCGTGGGTCACCCGACTCACCGCGGTGCCGCCGCCGCTGGTGCTCGTGGCGCTCGACCCCGGGGACACCCAAGACACCGGAGACGCCCAAGACACCGGGGACACCCGGGACACCGTGATCTCCGGGGACACCGTGATCGGCTTCAGCGGGGTCGCGATCCCGAGCCGCGACGCCGACGCCGACTCGGACACCGCGGAGATCGCCACCTTCTACGTCGACCCGGCGCACTGGCGCCGAGGCGCCGGCCGGTCGCTGATGGACGCAACGCTCGCCGATCTGTCGGCGGCCGGGTTCGCCGCCGCCACCCTGTGGGTGCTCGAGACAAACGCTCGCGCCCAGGCGTTCTACGCGGCATCAGGGTTCGCCGCCGACGGCGGGCGCCAGACGGCCGGCCCCGGCTGGCCGCCCGAGATCCGAATGGGCCGCGGACTCGGGCTCGGGTGAGGCGCCGAGGTCATTGCACGGGTACTCGTGCCTCGGCGCAGGACGCTCGACGCGGGCACGCTCGGGCGCCGGCCGACGCGCACCCCAGCGTCGATCTCGCGCCACCCAATCTGCTGGCGCCCGTGCGTGTCACGAAAACCGCGGTATCCGCGGCGTGTGCGCCACCCATCACATCGGACGGGATGCATGGCACGAAATCCACGACCGAGCGCCGACCTGAGCACGCTTCCGAAGCGCGCGGGCCACGCCCGCCGGGCCCGATCACCCCAGCCCATGCACGCAACCCGGGCGACCCACACAACCCAACCAACCCGGACCACTCGCGCCACCCGGTACACCCGGTCCACCCGGTCCACCCGGTCCACCCGCACGACCCGACCAC
>CAXTTD010000213.1:0-1023 GCA_964246945.1 uncultured Solirubrobacteraceae bacterium
GCCCGGGGCACCCCGCCCGCACCGGGCAGCGCGCGCACGCCGGCTGCGCCGAGCAGATGCGCTGGCCGAATTCCATGAGCGCCTGTCCCGAGCGCCAGGGATCCGTCGAGATCTCGATCCCGTCCGGGAAGCGGCGGGCGAGCACCCGGCGGACGTTCACGTCGAGCGGCAGTATCGGCTCCTCGCGCGCGAAGCAGCGGATCGCCGCCGCGACGTAGGCGCCGACCCCGGGCAGCTCGGTGAGGTCCTCGGGCCAGCCGGCGGCGGCGAGTATCCGCGCCGAGCGATGAAGGTCCCGGGCGCGACGGGGGTAGCCGAGCCCCTGCCACTCCAAGAGCACCTCGGAGAGCCGGGCGGCGGCGAGCGCCTGCACCGTCGGCCAGCGCTCCATCCACCGCGTCCACGCCTCGCCGGCGCGGCCGAGGTTCGTCTGGGCGGACATCACCTCCGAGACCCAGATCGCGTACGGGTCCCGGCTGGCCCGCCACGGCACCTCGCGCGCGTTCTGCTCCCACCACGACACGATGCTCTGCAGGGCCGGCCGGTCCATCGCCGCCGACAGTGTGCCACCGGGGATGCCGGCGTGAGCGGTCCGCCGCGGACCGTAGACTTACCCGTCAGTGGAGAGCGAAGCCGCCGCCGTCCCGGGCTACGTGAATCGCCCGGCCGGACACGCCGTCGAACGCCGTGAGCCGCACGCCGGCGCCGGGCGCGAGACCGGCCGCCGGTCCCGAATGCGGACCTGGCGGGTGAGCCTGCTCGCCTACGAGCAGCGCGCGGAGCGCCGCTCCCGGATGCGAACCTGGCTGCTCGCCCGCGCCGCCACGGGGGCCGGGCGCGAGTCCCTGCCCCGGGTCTGACACCCAGGCTGCAGCCGGCGACGAGACCGCCCGCCGGTAGTACCGTGCGGGACGTGTCGCGGTTGCCGGATCCCAAGTTCTCGCGCCGCTCGGTGCTGCGGGCCGGCGCGCTCGGCGCCGCGCGCCGCGCGCAGCACCTGCTCCGCGGCGACGTCCGCCGCGA
>CAXTTD010000213.1:1033-5917 GCA_964246945.1 uncultured Solirubrobacteraceae bacterium
AATCGGGCGCGGGCGATGCCGTGATTCAGGCCGGCTTCACCAACGCCGGCAGCGTGGCGGGGCGGGCGGCGGGGTGCGCACGCCCGTGGGGGAGGCGGACTTCACCGACGGCGCGCCGCTGCCCGAGGGCCGCTACTCGATGAACGCCGATTGGCTGTTCGGAGGGGTGTACGTCAGCGGCTCCCAGAAGCCTGGCTACTCCGAGGCCGGCTTCGGAGCCGTCAACCTGCCCCACACGGTCACCCCGCTCTCCTGGGGTGGCTGGAGCCCCGCCACCTGGCAGAACCGGTGGATCTACCGCAAGCACATCTCCTCCACGGCGGTCTCCGCCGGTCGGGTGTTCGTCGACTTCCACGCGGTGATGACGACCGCCACGGTGTGGTGCAACGGCACGGTGATCGCGACCCACGAGGGCGGGTTCCTACCGTTCACCGTCGAGCTCTCCGACCATCTCGTCGCGGGGGACAACGTGCTCGCGGTGATGGTCGACGCCACGCTGCAGGACGTGCCGCCCAACAAGCTCTCCGGCGGAGACTCCGCGGTCGACTACCTGCAGCCGGGCGGCATCCACCGCGACGTCACGCTGCGCATCGTCCCCGAGATCTACGTACTCGACGTGTTCGCCAAGCCGGTGAACGTGCTCACCGCGCCCGCCCTCGAGCTCGGGGTCACCCTCGATTGCGGCGCGAGCGCCAAGGCGGTCACGGTCACCGGGAACCTGCTGAGCGGCACGTCCCCGATCGCCACCGTCTCCGCGCAGGTCGCCGCGACGCAGGGTCGCTACGCGCAGGTGACGCTCACGCTGGACGGGCTCACCGGCATCTCGCTGTGGTCGCCGGAGAGCCCGACGCTGTACGGCGTGACCGTCACCGCCACGCTCGGCCGCGCGCAGCATCTCTACACGACGCGCACCGGCTTCCGCGAGGCCGTCTTCCAGACCGACGGCTTCTTCCTCAACGGCGAACGGTACGAGATCTTCGGGCTCAACCGCCACGCCCTGTTCCCCTACACGGGCATGTCCGCGCCGCAGCGCCTGCAGTACCGCGACGCGGAGATCCTCAAGAACGAGCAATCCTGCAACATGGTCCGCTGCTCCCACTATCCCCAGTCGGACTATTTCCTCGACGCCTGCGATGAGCTCGGGTTGATGGTGTGGGAGGAGCCGCCCGGCTGGCAGTACGTCGGCGATTCGCCGTTCCAGCAGCTCATCCTGCAGAACGTCGAGGACATGGTGATGCGCGACCGCAGCCGGCCGTCGGTGATCGTGTGGGCCGCGCGGCTGAACGAGACCGCCAACTACGAGTCGCTGTACGCGCAGACCGGCGAGATCATCAATGCGCTCGACGGCACCCGGCAGACCACCGGGGCCATGGACATCTACTCCACGAGCGGCTGGAACCAGGAGGTGTTCGCCTACGACGACTACCACTCGGTGAACGACCAGTTCGCTGACGCGACGCTCGAGCCGCCGCTGCCGGGCGTGCCCTACATGGTCTCCGAGTCGGTCGGCGCCCTCGACGGCTCCCCCACCTACCGGTGGATCGATCCCCAGGCGACGCTCGCCCTTCAGGGTCAGATGCACGCCCAGGTGCATTCGATCGCCCAGGGCAACCCGAGCTACGCAGGGCTGCTCGGCTGGTGCGGCTTCGACTGGCAGTCGCTCAACGGCGGGGCTCGCGTCTGGAACACCCTGAAGACCCCGGGCGTTCACGACACCTTCCGCCTCGCCAAGCCGGGCGCGGGCTTCTACGCCTCCCAGGCTGATCCCTCGAGCGGCGCGGTGATCGTGCCCGGCTTCTTCTGGGATTTCGGTCCGGCCTCGCCCGCCGGCGGACCCGGGGCCGGGGTGCTCATCTTCACCAACTGCGACGAGCTCGAGATCTACATCGACGGGGCGAGCGCTCCGGCGCTCACCGCCTCCCCGGACGCCGCGACGTTCCCCAACCTCGCCCATCCGCCGGTCTCAGTCGATTTCCCCACCGTGAACGGCGCCGACTCGCCGTCGCTGCGGATCGACGGCCTCGTCGGCGGTCAGGTGGTGACCACGTTGCTGATGAGCTCGGACACGACCACGGACCGGCTCGCGCTCGCCTTCGACGACGCGACGATCGTCGCCGACGGCATCGACGCGACCCGCTTCATCCTGCAGATCGTCGACGCGTACGGCAACCACCGTCCGCTGGGCGCCTCCAGCGACCTGCAGGCGACGTTCGCGCTCAGTGGCCCCGGCGAGCTCATCGCTGACAACCCGTTCGCGATCGGCTTCAACGGCGGCGTCGCCGGCGGCTTCGTCCGCTCGCACGCGGGCGCCACCGGCGGGGTGACGCTCGGCGCGAGTTGCCCCGGCTATCCGACCCAGAGCGCGAGCCTCCAGACCGTCGCGGGCGCCACTCCGGTCGGGCCGGCGGGCAGCGGCGGTCCCCGGGTGCTCAGTCCCCCGCCGACGCGCTCGTCCGCGGATTCGAAGACCGCCCGCGCCGCGTCGGTCACCTCACGTATAGAGCGCGCGGTCCGCGACGCCCTGCGGCGGATCCTCGTCCCCACCGGCATCCGGGCGCGGATCCCGGAGCTGCTCCGCGACGGCTACGCGATGAAGTTCAGCGCGCCCGCCGCGGGGACACTCGTCGTCGGGTGGTACCACGAGACCTACGTGCACGAGCACGGGCACCGGCGCATGCGCCGGACGCTCGTCGCCTCCGCCCACGCCCACATCGCCCATGCGGGCCGCGCGCGGGTCCACGTCCGCCTCACCCAGGTGGGGCGCACGCTCCTGCGCTCCGCCCACACGGTGCGGCTGCTGGCCGAGGTCGGGTTCACCGCCCGCCACGAGCGGACGGTGACCGAGACCCGCGAGATCACGCTGCGTCGGTGAGGGGTCCCGACGAGGTTCCGAGCTCGGTGAGCGTCACCGGCCGGCGGCGCGTGGCGATCTCAGCGCTGCGGCGCTTCGCCGCTACGGTCAGCGATGCCTGGCATGAGGGCGTGTACGTCAACGAGCTGAGGCTCGGCGGCCCGTGGGACCGCGAGGGCGAGCTGCGCTGGCGGCGACGCGGGGGCGGCTGGACCCTCGCCGTATCCACGCCGCCCCCCGACGATGCGCCGGCCGCGGCCGGGCTCAGCCGGCGATCCGCACCATCTTCTTGTTCACGAATTCGTCCATTCCGAAGCGGCCGAGCTCGCGGCCGAAGCCCGAGCGCTTGACCCCGCCGAACGGCAGCTCCGCGCCCTCGGCGCCGGCCGCATTCACGAACACCATGCCGGCCTCGATTCGGTCCGCGACGCGCAGCGCCTGGTCGGCGTCGGTGGTGTACACGTAGGAGCCGAGGCCGAACGGCGTGTCGTTGGCGAGCTCCACCGCCGCGTCCTCGGAGGGCACGCGGTAGACCGAGGCCACCGGGCCGAACAGCTCCTCGTGGTAGGCGTCGTTCTCGGGCGAGATGTCGGTGAGCACGGTCGTTGGGTAGAAGTTCCCCTGCTTCTCCCCGCCGCCGGCGGCGACCTTGGCGCCCTGGGAGACCGCGCGCTTGACCTGTTCGTCGAGGCGGTCGGCGGCGGTGCTCGAGGACAGCGGGCCGATCGTCGCCTCCGCGGAGGTGGGGTCACCGGGGGTCACCGCGGTGAGCGCCGCCGAGAACTTCTCCAGGAACGCGTCGTAGAGGTCGTCGGCGACGATGAACCGCTTGGCCGCGTTGCACGCCTGGCCGGTGTTCTCCAGGCGGGCGCCGACCGCCGCCTCAACGGTGGCGTCCATGTCGTCGGTGGAGAGCAGGATGAACGGATCCGAGCCGCCGAGCTCCAGCACGACCTTCTTGAGGTTGCGCCCGGCGATCGCGGCGACCGCCGCCCCCGCGCGCTCGGACCCGGTGAGCGAGACGCCGCGCGCGCGCGGATCGGCGATCACCCACTCGATCTGGTCGTTGGTGGCGAAGATGTTGGTGTAGGCGCCCGCCGGGAAGCCGGCGGCGCGGAAGATCTCGGCGATCGCGAGCGCCGACTCCGGGCACTGGGGGGCGTGCTTGAGCAGGATCGTGTTGCCGGTGACGAGGTTTGGTCCGACGAAGCGCGCCACCTGGTAGTAGGGGTAGTTCCACGGCATGATCCCCAGCAGCACCCCGAACGGGCTGCGCCGGATGAACGCCGACCCCTCGCCCTCCAGCAGCTCCACCGGCTCGTCGGCCATCAGCTTGGGGCCGTTGTCGGCGTAGAAGTCGTAGATCGCCACCGCGAAGTCGACCTCGCCGAGGGACTGCTCGATCGGCTTGCCCATCTCGCGCGTGATCGTCTCGGCGAGCTGCTGGCGGCGCTCGGTGTGCAGCCGGCCGACGTCTCGGATCAGCTCCGCGCGGTCGGCGACGCTCGTGGTCGGCACCCACTCCTGGCTCGACGCGTGGGCAGCGCCGATCGCGTCGCGCAGCTCGTCGTCGCCGATCGTCGGGTACTCCTTGACCGTCTCGCCCGTGGCCGGGTTGATGACCGCGTAGTCCGCCATCTCGCTACCTCCGCTCTGTCGGTGCTGTTCTCGTTTGCAGCCTATGGGGTCCGCGGGCGGTTGCGCACCCTGTCGTGGGGATCGGCTCCGGATCGTCGTGCGGGCGCCGCGTGGGTGCGCCATGTCGGCCAGTGCTTGCGGCTGTCGTGCTTACGTCGGGTCGGGTGGCGTGGGCGTCTCGGGCGCGGCGGGCGGCTCGCTGAGCAGCAGCACCTCCTCGCCGTCCTCGAACACGGCGCGCAGCTCGAGCCGGCCGCCCGCCGCCGCCCCGTGGCGGGCGAGCGCGAACAGGTACAGGTCGTCGCCCTGGCTCACGCTCCACACCTCGTCCTCTGTCACCCCGAGGCGCTCGGCCATCATCGCGTCGGTGATCCCGCGCCGCTGGCGTGCGTCGT
>CAXTTD010000214.1:0-770 GCA_964246945.1 uncultured Solirubrobacteraceae bacterium
GCCCCCGCCGCGGCGACGCAGTCCGGCCCCGCGGAGGTCGAGCTGTGGCGCTGTGCCGACCATCGCGCTCAGGCCCAGGCGGTGGCCGTCGACATCGAGCGCCTGGTCGGGCGCGAGCGGGTCGAGCCGGGTCGGGTGGCGGTGATCGTCCCCGAGGTGAGCGTCGAGGGGCAGGCACTCGGCGTCGCCCTCGAGGAGCGGGCGATCCCCCACCGGGTAATCGGCGAGGCGGTCCTGTTCGAGCGAGCGGAGATCCGTGACGTGCTCGCCTGGCTGCGCCTGCTCGCCGACCCCACCGACGCCGCCGCGGTGGTGCGGGCGCTCGCCCGCCCACCGGTGGCGCTGCGCTCGGTCGACATCGCGCGCTGCACCCAGATCGCGCGGCGGCGCAAGCTCGACATGGTGTCGGCGCTGGCGGCGGCGCTCGAGTCCCCCCAGGTCCCACCCGAGGCCCGGGACCGCATCCGCAGCTTCCTGTCGCTGTACCACGCCTCGACGGTGGCGCTCGACTCGAGTCGCCCCGACCTCTACGTCCACCGGCTGATCGACCGCCTGGGGCTGCGCCGTCAGGGGCTGTTCGCCGCCCGCGCCGACGTCGTGGAGCGCCTGCGGGCGCTCGCCGCCTTCGGAGAGCTCGCTGCCGCCCACGCCGTCCGCTCGCCGCAGGCCACCCCGCGGGAGTTCGCCCACGCGGTCGCCGCCGTAGCCGAGGGCGGGCTCGGCCGCGAGGCGGAGCCCGAGCTCTCCGCGCCCGATCCCGAGCGCCCTGA
>CAXTTD010000214.1:780-5915 GCA_964246945.1 uncultured Solirubrobacteraceae bacterium
GCCTCCGCCGCGGGCCTCGAGGCCGACCACGTGTATCTCCTGGGGCTGGATGCCGGTCTGCGCCCGCGGCCCGTGGAGCCGGTGCCCGACGCGCTGCTCGAGGAGTCGCTGCCCGCCGAGGGACCGTCGGGCGCCGAGCGGGTGCTGCGCCAGGAGCTCGCCCTGGGGGCCGGCCGCGCGCGGCGCCGGCTCGTGCTCGCCTATCCGCGTGCCGACGACCGCGGCGAGTCGCTCGCGCCGAGCCCGGTCCTCGAGGAGATCCGGACCGCACTACACGTGGAGTGGCAGGAGCGTGAGGCGGAGCTGTTCGGCCCCGCGGAGGCGCTGCACGCGACGTACCGACTACTGCGCGACGAGCTGCTGGAGGGCACCGTGCGCGCTGCCGGCCGGCTCGGCGAGCTGCGGTTCGACACCGACCTCGACGTCTCCCACGCGGTCGTGCGCTACCTCGAGCTGCTCAAGGTGGCGGCGCTGATCGCCCACCACGAGGGCGATCTCGGGGCAGATGCGCCTACGGCCGCGCGCTCCGAACGGGGGGTCGCCGACGCGCTGCGCGACATCAACGCCCGCATCGGCCAGGCGGTGACCGCCGAGCAGCGCGAGATCTTCGAGACCTCGGCGCTCGACGAATACCTGCTCGACGCCGAGCGCGACGGCCGCGCCCGGGCCGCGGCGCTCGCCGCCCGCGACGAGCCGTCGCTGGCGGCGTTCCTGCCCCTGCGCGGTGAGGGCGTGGTGCTGAGCGCCACCGACATCGACACCTACCGCACCTGTCCGCTCAAGTACAAGTTCGCGCGCGTGTTCCGCATCCCCCAGGAGCCGACGCTGCACCAGCGCTTCGGAATCCTCATGCACCAGGTGCTCGAGCGCTACCACGCCGGGGAGGCGGATCCCGTCCGCTCGGCGCCGTCGGCGACCCCCAGCCTGCCCGAGCTGCTCGGCCTGCTCGACGCCGGCTGGCGGCGCGGGGGCTTCGGTGACTCCCAGGCCGAGCGCCAGCTGCGGGGCAAGGCGACCGGCGCGCTCACCCGCTACCACGAGCGCTTCAAGTCCGAGGCGGGGCAGCCGGTGTGGTTCGAGCGCCAGTTCGCGTTCTCGATCGGGCCCCACCTGCTGCGCGGACGCGTGGACCGCGTCGACCGCCTGCCCGGCGGCGGCTACGAGCTCATCGACTACAAGACCGGACGGCCCAAGAGCGCCACCCAGCTCACCGACGACGTCCAGCTCTCGCTCTACGCGGTGGGCGCCCGCGAGTCCTGGCAGCTCGACGCCTCCCGGCAGGCGTACTACTACCTGCTCGACGACGAGAAGGTCGCGGTGCCCGACGAGGGTGACCGGGCCCAGTGGGTGCGCGAGGTGGCCACCGAGGTCGCCGAAGGGATCCGCGCCCAGGGCTTCGAGCCGACGCCGTCCTACACCGCGTGCGCCTGGTGCGACTACCGGCTGGTGTGCCCAGCCGCCGAGCTGTGAGGCGCGCTCAGAACGGGATGTCGGAGCCGCCGGCGGGGCCCTCGGGGCCGTCGCCGCCCTGCTGGCGCAGGAAGCGCTGCAGGTCTCGGGCGATCATGTCGCCGGAGGGCAGCGACCCCGGCTCGGCCTCGTCCTCCTCGCCGGCGGCCTGCTCCAGGCGCTCGACGAACGCCTGCACGTCGGGGTCGGACTGCACGGCGACGTTCACCTGGCGCTCGTAGTCGGCGGAGGCGGACTCGAGTTCGGAGCCGTCGACGGCGATCCCCACCAGTCCCTCGAGCTTGCGCACGAGCGCGAGCGCCGCCTTCGGGTTCGGCGTGGCTGCGATGTAGTGGGGCACCGCGGCCCACAGGGAGGCCGAGGGCAGCCCCGCCTGCTGGCAGGCGGCGTGCAGGATCCCGACGATCCCGGTCGGACCCTCGTAGGAGGATGGGGCGAGGCCGAGGCGGGAGACGAGCGCCTTGTCGGAGGAGAGCCCGGTCACCGAGATCGGCCGGGTGTGGGGAACGTCGGCGAGCAGGGCGCCAAGGGTCACGAACAGCTGGGTGCCGAGCACCTCGGCGAGCTCGACCACGATCTCGCAGAACGTCCGCCAGCGAAACGACGGCTCCGTGCCGGCCATGAGGATGAGGTCGCGGTCGGCGAGCGGCACCCGGGCCTCGTAGAGCTCGACCGCCGGCCACACGATCTCTCGAGTCTGGCCATCGGCGAGCTTCGTGCGCGGCCGCGTGGCCTGGAAGTCGTAGAACTCCTCGGGGTCGATCGTCGCGAAGCGGCGGGCGCCCAGCGAGGTGCCGACGAACTCAATCGCGCTCGAGGCGGCGTCGGCGGCGTCGTTCCATCCCTTGAACGCGCACACGAGGGCGGGAGCACGCAGACCGTCAGGCCTGTGCTCCCATTGCAGAGGCTGCATGCGGTCTAACGTTAGCCGTGAGCGCATGGGGGCCGAGGACGAGACCACGATCACGCGCGAGGACGACGCTCCCACGGTGAGCGTGCTGCGGGCCGGGGAGGAGGTGAGTGGGGTCTACGCGTGCACCCGCAAGGACCGCCTCACCACCCGCACCGGATCCCCGTACCTCGCGCTCGAGCTGCGTGATCGCACCGGCGCGCTGTCCGCCCGGGCGTTCCAGAACGCCGACGCGCTCGCCGGCCGCTTCGAGCGCGGCGACATCGTTCGGGTGCGCGGTCGGGTGGAGCGCTTCCGCGACGCGCTCACCCTCGAGGTGAGCGACATCGTGGCCGCGCCCGATGCCGACCCCGGCCGCTTCCTGCCCACTGCCTATCGCGATCTCGACGAGCTCGAGGGCTTCCTCGAGCACCTCTCGGGCGAGGTCTACGACCGCGCCTACGGGCGGCTGCTCGCCGGGTTGCTCGGCGATCGGGGGCTGCGCGCGCAGTGGCGGCGGGCGCCGTGCACGCCGCACGGCCACCACGCCTACCTCGGCGGGCTGCTCGAGCACACCGTCGCGGTGGCCACGCTCGCCCACGAGATCTGCCAGATGCATCCGGGCGTGAACTCCGACCTGCTCATCTGCGCGGCGCTCGTCCACGATCTCGGGCGCACCCGCGAGTTCACCTACGGCGCCGAGATCGGGGTCACCGACGAGGGCCGGCTGCTCGGCCACCTGGTGATCGGCGAGCGGATGCTCACCGCGGCCGCCGCCGGCGTGCTCGACGAGGGCCGACTGCTCGCGCTGCTGCACTGCGTGCTCTCCCACCACGGGCCGGGCTCGGCTCCCGGGGGACGGTTCGCCTCGGTGGAGGCGATGGCCCTGTTCCGGATCAACGCCGTCGACGCGGCGGTGAAGGGCGCGCTCGAGCACGGCCTGGGCGCCGGGTCCTGACCGTCTCGGTGCGTGGATGGGGCCCACCATATGGCGTCGATCCCGGCCTGCGTAGGTGCTACGGTGTCGCACGTGGAGATCGGGGTCAGGGACCTGCGCAACCGGACCTCGGCGGTCGTCGATGCCGTCCGGGCGGGAGAACGTGTCACGCTCACGGTCCGCGGTGAGCCGGTCGCGGACATCGTTCCCCACGGTCAGCGCACGCGATGGCTCTCCGGCGCTCAACTGCGCGAACAGCTTCAGCAGCGCGCGGCAGACCCCCAGCTGGCCGACGTGTTGGCCGACCTCGCCGGGCAGACGCTCGCCGGGCTCTGAGCATGCCGGCGATCGGGCTGCTGGACACCTCGGTGTTCATCGCTCGCGAAAACGGTCGTGGACTTGGCGAGCTGCCCGAGCAGGTGGCGGTCTCAGTCGTCACGCTCGCCGAGCTGCAGCTCGGCGTCCTGGCTGCCGAGGAGGATGCGAGCCGGGCGCGTCGTGGCGACACGCTCGCGCTCGCGCGCTCCGCCGACCCGATCCCGATCACCGAGGCGGTGATGGGCGCATGGGCGCGACTGGTCATCGACTGCCGAGCCGCGGGCGTGCACCGTACTGTCAAGCTCGCCGACGCCCTGATCGCCGCCACCGCGGTCGAGCACGGCCTGCCCGTGGTCACCCAGGACGACGACTACGCGCAGATGGCGCGCGCGCATCCCGCTCTGCAGGTCATCGCCGTCTGATCGACGCCGGCGGCGTGCGCCCCATCGCCTCACCGTCATGGGCGAGGCGGTGCCGTACCCTCGCGCGATCGGAGGCTGCTTCATCTGCGAGAAGCACGCACAGATCGACTGCATCCCAGGCGGTCAGATCGCCGGCGACCACCATGCCGTGGTCACTCACCTGCCGCTCGTCACCCCGGCGAGTGCAGCCGACGAGGTCTATCTCGGCTATTTGTTCGCGCTGAGAGCCGGTGTCTCTCAGGCGCTAGAAGGGCTCAGAGCGGGGGGACCTGATTGTCGACCTGCGACCCGTGATACAGGTGGTCGTGGTCGGCGCAGCCGCCGGGGAACGCGAAGCGCACGCTGTCCGAGCGCACGCCGTTGTAGCTCGCGAACAGGGTGACGCGGCCGAGCGTGCCCACCGCGCAGCGGGGATCGGTGCTCGCGTCGACCCGGACGACGATGGTCATGATGTTCCCGGGATAGCCCCACAGCTCGGCGTGGTGGGAGTGGGAGACGAGGTGGTACTCCACGCTCATGGTGAGCATCCGGTCGGGCTGCCCGGGCACGCGGTCGACCTGGCAGAGGATCCCGGACACCGTGTCCGCGGCAAGGTCGATGTCGCCGTGGCCGCGGGCGTAGCTGCCGCTCTCGCCGGTGATCGGCGCGCCGGTGTGGAAGCCCCAGGGCGGGATCCCGCCCACCATCGGCACCTGGGCGCAGTACTGGACCGCGGGGCGCGTCGCGGACGGCCTGCCAGCGGCGGTCGCGACGCCCGTGCCGGTCCCAGCGAGGGTGAGCGTCAGCGCGACCGCGATCGCGGTGGCGAGGATGGGGGCGGGGGCACGCAGACGGAACGGGCGGACGCGCATACGACGGCTATCGGCGGGGTCGTCACCGCGATGAGCTCCCCGCTCGCGTGTCGACCATCGGTCCAGGCGCGCGTGGTCTGAGTGCGCGTTGCGGTCCGTGCGCGTTGCGGTCCAGGTAGTCCGACGCCCTGCGCCGTGCCGAAATTGCCCATTCGCGCGCTCCGTTGGCGTGAACAGGCACTTTCGGCATTGGCGGTGCCGAATCTGCCCATTCGACTCCCGGGAGAGGATGAGTGGGACGTTTCGCC
>CAXTTD010000215.1:0-5880 GCA_964246945.1 uncultured Solirubrobacteraceae bacterium
GAACACGATGTACCAGGACCGCCGCAACTGGCGCCAGGTACGCACCCCCTGCGCCATCCGGTGCGGGTGGGGCACGTTGAGGATGGCGAGCCGTCGCACCCTCTCCGGGTACCACGCCGCGGCTCCCCACGCCACCATCGCCCCCCAATCGTGGCCGGCGAGATCGGCCTGGGTCTCCCCCCGCTCCTCGATCAGCTCGTGGACGTCCTGGGCGAGCACCTCGAGCCCATAGGCCTCAAGGCCGGTGGGGCGCGAGGACAGGTTGTACCCGCGCAGATCCGGCGTGACCACCCGGTACCCGGCCCGCGCAAGTGCGGGAATCTGCTCCCGCCATGCGTACCAAAAGTCCGGGAACCCGTGCAGCAGCACCACCAGCGGCCCCTCTCCCGCCTCGACGTAGTGCAGCCGGGCGCCCGAGAGGTCGGCGTGGGCGTGGCGGAGGGTCTCGGCAGAAGGACTCACCGGGGCACAGGATGGCGCATCCCGGTGGCGGACGACCGGGTCAGCTCACGAGGTGCCCTCGCAGCTCGCCGTCGTGTCGCATTCGGTCTGGTAGGCGATCGAGTACGCCCCGTTGGTGGGCGCGAGGAAGTGCGGCGGCTCGGAGTACTGCAGCCGCCGGTCGTAGAGGTAGTCCTTGGTGTAGCCGCTGACCACCCCGCTGCCACTGGTCGCGCCGACGGTGCCGCGGAACTGCTGCGCGATCGCACCGTCGACGTTGAGTGTGCCGAGGCTCGCCCCGCACGAGTAGTTGTCCACGATGAAGGAATCCGCCAGTGAGAGGATCGCGGCGTCGATCTGGGTGATCGGCGTGTAGCTCGCGTTGGTTCCCCCGCTGCTCGTGCACACGGCTCCGTTCTGCAGCGGGTGGTAGACCCGGACGAAGCCGTTGGTGGCGATGAGGCCGAGCATCGCGGCGTTCGTGTTCGGGCTTGGATAGGTGAGGTTGCCATCGATCACGATGTCCTGAGCGGAGCCGATCGTCAGCGGCTGCGCATCCGTGCCCTGGACGTAGACGGTGCCGCAACCGATGTTGCTGCTGGTCACGGTGTACTCCGGATCGTCGACGTCGTACTGGTAGTTGCACTGCTCGCTGGTGCTGTTGGCGACGTAGAGCACGCCGTTGTTCGCACTCGGGTAGGAGATGGTCGAGTAGGTCAGGTTCGAGGTCGCGCACGACTGCCCCACCGCGGGCTGGGCGACCTGGATGTTGCTGGCACCGAGCACCAGGCAGGTCGTGCCCGCATAAGTGGTCCCGGCCACGCTCGCTAACGAGCCGCCCGGCGGCATGTTGAGCTGTGTGTCCTGTTGGGTGAGCTTGCCGTTGATGTTCGGTGCGCCGGAGCAGCCAGACGCCTCCAGCCAGCCCTTGGGATAGTCGGTCGGATCACCGCCGAACTCGACGGAGTCGCTGGAGTTCTGCCCAAACGTCGGATCTCCGCAGAGGAGCACCGAGTCATTGGAGTGAAACGGGCCGCTGAGCTGGTCGTTGTTGACGAACTCGATGTCGGTGCAATCAGCGGTGAGCGTCGACCCGCTGGACGGCGCGGTGTAGGACGGCGACTCGGGCGAACGCTGATATTCGTTCGCGATCTGGGCGGCGGTCAGCTCGTTGGAGAACCACGCCGCATCGCTCAGCGAGCCCTGGAACGCGATCGACGTCGAGGAGCCCGGCCAGCTGTTCGCCACGCCACCCAACCGCCAGGCGCCCGTGTAGGACTGCGCGCTCGTCGTCGAGCCTGACGCGACCAACTGTCCGTCCACATACAGGTGCATGCCGTCACTGCCCTGTGTGGCCACCGCGAAATGCCACTGACCGTCGTCATAGGTGTTTGGACTCGTGATCGACTCAACCTGGTTCGGGTACACGCCCAACGCGAGTTTGCCGGCCGTCGTCACGTAGATCACACGATCCTGATTGCCCGAGCCGTTCCCGAACGAGGCCACGACCCCGCCCGCCGTGGTCGTCTTGAACCACACCTCCTCGGACCACACGGTTGGCGCTTGCTGCGACTGCGTCGACACCACCGTCCCGTCGGTCGCCGCCGTCGCGCCGCTCAGCGTCACCCCCTTGCCGTTCGAGCTCTCCACCGGACTCGTCGCGTGATAGGTGACCCCCAGCGTGGAGTACGTACCCACCTGTCCGTTGCCCGACAGATCGCTCGCGGTCGGCCCCTTGGCGTCGGACAGCGGCCAGTACGCCGTCGGACCGTCCGCCTCGATCTGGGCCTGGTAGGAAAGGGTGGCGCCGTAGGTGTTGGAGAAGAACGGCTGACTCTCACGTCCCTGGTCCCGGTACTGACCGCACTGCGCGGTCGCCCCCGGATACGTGTTTCCGTCGTTGCTCTGGCCGCCGTTGTACGCCGCCGAGTACAGGCTGCCGCAGCCGCTGGGGGGATTGCTCGCCGCCTGGCACTGGTCGGGGGGCTCGATCGCGGTGTCCTGGTCGCCGGTGGACGCGAAGGCGTCGTCGACCTGCACCAGTGGGTCGGAGGTCTCATACGTCGTGAAGTAGGCGTAGTCCAGGAAGTTCTGCTGGCGAATTGCGGCGACGATCGTCCGCTGCGCCGTCCCCGAATAGCCGGTGGACGCAATGCGGAGGGTGCCCGAGTTCGGCCCTGAGCCCACGGCGATCATCGAATCCACCGGATCGGTGGTGCTGCACGACGTGTATGTGGTCTGGCCGGCGGCGGGCAGCAGCATCACCGCGTAACTCTCGCTCGAGGACCCCGGAACCTGCTGTCGATGGCCGGTCTCCGACGCCCCCGTGTTGACGATCCAGTTGGTGCCCGAGGGGACGCACTGGGTCCAGTAGGTGTTGTTCGTGTTGAGCTCGAACAGGTAGCGCTGGATGCCGGCCTGGGCCGCCGCGTAGGCCTGCTTCTGGCTGGTGTCGACCGCGGTGCCCTGCGTGTCGAGGCTCACCGCGGCCAGCGCGACTCCGGACATGGCGAGCACGATCACCATCGCGCCGAGGGCATAGAGCAGGACGACGCCGTCCTGCGCGGCAAGTCGCCGGCGCAACGTGGTGAGCAGGCGGCGGATCACTGGCACGGTCCGTTCTGAGCACTGGTGTCCTGGGCGGTGAGGCTGAACACCGCGGAATCCTGGAGCTCGCTGGTCTGATTGGCCTGATAGTTGCCCGCGGGCGCGAAGCGGACGTCGAGGTCGACCTCGGCGACCGTGGGAGCGGTCGTGGAGGTCAGCGGCAAAGACATCGCGCTTGCGTTCAACAGGGAGTCGGTGGTCGTCGAGTACGCGAAGTAGCTGAACATCGGCCCACTCCCGGCGGTGACGTTCTGGGCGAGGTTGAGGACCGAAGTGGGTGTAGCGGCGAACTGCCATTGCGTCGGGGCGCCGAGATTCGCCGCAGTCCCGGTGTAGGCGTACGCGGAGTCGAGCAGCACCCCGGTGCTGTTCACCTTGACGACGTGCAGCGTCGGTGTGGGGGTTGCGCTGTCGCCGACACCGCTGACGAACACGAGGTCGCTCGCGTCGCTGGTCACCGCGGGAGTGATCGAGGAGATTCCGCTCGTGCTCAGCTGCACCGGCGAGGTGCTGTTGACCAGGCAACCGGAGTTGAGCTGTCCGAGGAGCGCCTCGATCCCGGTCCGCCCCTGCGCCATCGCGGTCTCACGCCCGGTCACCTGCTTGGTGACGTCGAGCGCGGAGATGATGATCGCCGACGCGGTGAGGATCACGATGGTGCTCATCGCCATCGCGACCAGGAGCTCGACGAGCGTCACCCCACGCTGGTCGCTCACGTGCCGCACGTTCCCGAACCCAGGCTCGAGGTGTAGAGATTGACGATTTCGCCAGTTCCCTTGTTGGTGAATGTCACCTGGGTGTCCTTGCTACCGTTCTGATAGCACACCGTGTACTGGCCGTAGGGCATGCCCGGGTACGCCAGCAGTCCGGTGTCGTTCGCGGCGGCGCCAAGGTTGGGGCTCGCGTTGATCGGCAGGTAGGAGGCGCCGCTGGGTACGCTCACCCCTGGGCCGCCGACGAAGTGTGCACCCCCGTCGCAGCCCGTGTCGGTGACGACGAGCGTGGAGCCCGAGGGCAGGGCCATCTCGGCGGAGCCCACCGCGCCACTGTGCAGCCGCATCACCATCGCCGGCAGGGTCAGTGCAGTCACCGAGGGGCTGGAGTTGCCGGCGGTCACGACGGTTGTGGCGTCCGAGCCTGCCAACCCGTTGGCGCTGGGGTCGTCGCCTGTGCAGATGCCCGGATAGGCCGCATAAGTGCCGGGAACCAGCGGGGTAGCGCTGAACTGATTGTTGGTGACGTCGCTCCACGCGCTCGCTCCCCAGGTCGCGTCGGCGTCCCCCGACGCGGGGCAGCCCGAGGTGTCCTGAGCCGAGCACACGATCTGCAGTCCGCCGCTCACCAGGACCACCGACGGTGAGGCCGCCGGTGGAGCCGGACTCGGCGAGACCCCGGAGGGCCACGTGTCGGTGAAGGAGAACTCGGCCGAGCCGGGCGTCGCGAGCACGAACGGGGTGGGTGACGCGGCCGTCGTGCCGGCGCTCACCTGCAGCCCGGTCTGCTGATCCGGGGAGCTCGGGTTGACCGACTGGTTGGTGCTCTCGTCCACGTAGGACCCCGATGCGGGGGTGACCTGGACGGTGTAGGTGTTTCCCACCGGCAGATCGGCGAACAGCACGCAGCCGTCGGCGGCGGTGACGCCCGACGCCGAGCCCGGGCCGCTCACCGACACCGGCATCCCGGCGATCGGGTTGCCGCTCGGATCCTCGACCTCGACGGCGAGTACGCCGCTGCTCGAGCTGATCTGCCCGGCGGTCGGCGTGATCAGGCCGGTGACGGTCACCGGCTTGAACGAGGACGGCATGTTGCTCCACGACACCGCCGAGGTCGTCTCCAGGTAGTCGGCGCTTGGATTCGTGCACGAGGGAGTCCCGGACGAGTCCGAAACGAAGGTCGCCGACTCGTGCACCGTGTACTGGGTGCCGTCGAGGGTCGTGGACGGGCTGACGTTCTGATTCAGATTGGAGAGCTGGGAGACGGTGTATCCGCGCAGCTTGCTCTCGTTCTGCTGGGCGAGCGCCTCGGCCGCCGAGCGGTTGCGTTGGGTGCCCGAGAGGCCGATCGCCGAGGTGAAGGCGACCGCCCCACCCGCGGCGACGACCGCGAGGATGAGGGCGGCGACGAGGACCTCGATGATCGTGAACCCCGACTCCGTGCAGCGCAGCGCACGCGCGGCCGCCCTCGCGCGAAACCTGCCGGATCGGTCTGAGAATTCCATGATGTGCGATGTGCGAGCGGCGACCCCTCGGTCCATGAGCGCGGACCGATCCCCATTGAGAATGTCGGCATCGCGATGCGGCGACTTGAGCCGGCCGAGGCGGCGTAGTGGACGGGAAGGCCGTCAAGCCCGTCTTCGCAGATGCCGATGAGGGACGAGATGTCGATGTTCACCCTCGATCCCGCCGGGACCCGGCTCGGCATCATCGACGCCGACGTCCCCCGCCGGCAGGCGCTGTGCGGGCTGCTGCGCGAGGCCGGTTACGTGACGCTGCTCGAGTTCGACGATCCCGACAGCCCCCTCGCCCTCGGTGCCGACGCCCGCACCTCCGACCTGCTGCTGCTGGATCTCGACGACCCCGCCCTGGATGTCGGTGCGAGACCATCCGCGGAGCCGATGGAGACCCCGCTGATCGGCGTGACGAGCGACGCGACCCCCGCCGGCCGGCGCCGCGCGGCCGCTGCCGGAGTCGCCGATTTCGTCGTGCGGCCCATCGAGGTCGCCGAGCTCCGACTGCGCGTGGACAACGCGCTCTCCGCCGCCCGCCTGCGTCGGCTGCTGAGCGATCGCAGCGCCCGGCTCACCGAGGCCCTGCGGGATCACTCGGCCGAGCT
>CAXTTD010000216.1:0-5877 GCA_964246945.1 uncultured Solirubrobacteraceae bacterium
CTCGATCTGCGCCCGCGGATGAGCGTCGAAGTACACGTCGCGCAGCCGCTCGGCCGACAGGTGGGTGTAGATCTGGGTGGTGCCGATGTCGGCGTGGCCGAGCATCTCCTGCAGCGAGCGCAGGTCGCAGCCGCCGGCGAGCAGGTGGGTGGCGAAGGAGTGGCGCAGCGTGTGGGGGCTCATCCGGCCGGCGAGACCCGCGGTGCGGGCATGTCCCTGGACGATCTTGTAGAGACCCTGGCGCGAGAGGCCATGGCCGCGCAGGTTGAGGAACACCCGGGGCTCGTCACGCAGCCCCACGAGCCGGGGACGGCCCTGGGCGAGATACTCGGCGAGGCTGCGCACCGCCGCGGAGCCGATCGGCACCAGGCGCTCCTTGGAGCCCTTGCCGCGGGCGCGGAGGATCCCCGCCTCGAGGTCGAGCTCCGCGAGCTCGAGGGTGATCGTCTCCGACGCACGCAGGCCGCACGCGTACATCGTCTCGAGCAGCGCCCGATCGCGCAGCGCCCCGGGCGCGTGGCCGGCGGGCTGGGCGAGCAGCCGCAGGACCTCGTCGCGGCTGAGCACCTTGGGCAGCCGCGCCCGCGGGCGCGGCGGGCGCAGCTCCGCGGTCGGGTCATGGTCGATGAGCTCCTCGCGGCGCAGATGGCGGTAGAACGAGCGCAGACAGGCGATCTTGCGCTGCAGGGTGGCGGGCGCCACCGGCGGGCGGCCGTCGTGACCGGCCGCGAGCTCGGAGACGAAGCCAGCGAGATCAGCGGCGCTCACCGTGAGCGGGTCGCGCCCACGCCGGGCGAGGAACGCGCCGAACTGGGCGAGGTCGGAACGGTAGGCCTCGAGCGTATTGCGCGAGAGGCCGCGCTCGAGCTCGAGGCACGCGAGGAAGTCGAGCGTGAGCTCGGTGAGCCGCCGCTGGGCGGCGGGGGGCTCGGCGATCGCCATCGCCCGAACCTGTTCGCCGGGCGGGGCGATCACTCCTGCGCGTGCGAGATTCCGTTCAGGCGGCCGCGGCGACCTGGATCCCCGCGTAGGCGGCGGTCTCGAACTCGAGATAGCCGCCGACCGAGGTCGGATCGGCGAACGGGAAGATCTGGGTCGCCCAGAAGCCGCCGATCCCGGTCGCCCGGTCGATCCAGTAGTACAGGTTGGCGAGACCCGCCCACGCGAGCGAGTTCGCGGGGCGGCCGGTGGGGGCGTCCTCGTCGTTGAGCATGAACGTGAGCGCCCACGACTTGGGCATCCCAGGGAAGAATTCGGCGTCGTTGGAGAGTGCCGGGATGACGCCCGGGAGCATCTTCACCTTGAGCTCGCCCAGGTGGTTGCCGGCCGCCATGGCCACCGTTTCGGGGCTGAGGATCGGCGCGCCGTCGGGCGCGGCGCCGTCGTTCAGCCACATGCGAATGAACTTCGTGTAGTCGAGCGCGGTCGAGTAGAGGCCGTGCCCGGCCATGTCGAACTCGTTGTCGGCGGGCAGCGCGAAGTCGGTCGGGGTGAGCGAGCCGTCCTCGCCGCGCTGGTGGACGACCGCGAGCCGCGCGCGCATCGCCGGGGTGAGCCGGAACGCGGTGTCGGTCATGCCGAGCGGAGCGAGCACCCGCTCGTGCATCGCCTCGCCGAGGCGCTGCCCGGTGATGCCCTCGACCACGCGCCCCGCCCAGTCGAGGTTCGAGCCGTACTCCCACCGCTCGCCGGGATCGAACAGCAGCGGGGTCATCAGCGCGGCGCGGCTCGCGGTGATGATGCTCGGCTGTCCGTGCTCGGCGGCGAGGCGGGCGTAGGTCTCGTTGAAGAAGTCGTAGCCGAACCCGGCGGTGTGGGTGAGCAGCATCCGGGTGGTGATCTCCCGGGCGGGTGGGCGCAGCTGCGGACTGCCGTCGGCGGCGAAGCCGTCGATCACCGACAGCTCGTTGATCTCCGGCACGTACTGCCGCGCGGGGGCGTCGAGGTCGAGGCGCCCCTCCTGCACGAGCTGCAGGCACACCGTTCCGGCAATCGCCTTGGTGGTGGAGAAGATCGCGCACACGGTGTCGGCGGACATCGGCGTCTCGGAGCCGAGCGAGCGCACGCCGGTCGCCCCCACGTAGATGTCCCGTTGGCGGTCGGTGAGCACCGCGACCACGCCGGGGACGCGGGGTTCGCCCTCCACCATCCGCGTGAGGATGGCGTCGATGGACTGACCGAGATCGTCGGACATGTGCACTCCCTCTCGCTCGCGGCGGGCCCGTTCGGACCCCCGAGCGTGAAGTACCCCCGCGCGGGCGCCCTATGCAGCGGTTATTGAACGGTGAGGCGCGCCACCGCGCGGTGAGGCGCGGCGCGGTGCCTACAGCTCGCCGCGCAGCCGCGCCCGGGCGAGCCACAGCAGCGCGATGCCCGTCTTCGCGTCCTCGCTCTCCTCGATCGCCGCGTCGAGATCCTCGAGCGGCCACGGCACCACCTCGATGCGCTCGTCCTCCTCCCCCGCCGCCTCGCCCGCGGTGTCCGCGAGACCCCGGGCGAGGTAGAGGATGATCCGCTCGTCGCTGAACCCGGCGCTGGTGTAGAAGGCGGCGATCTCGCGCCACTCGCTCGCGGACTTGGCGATCTCCTCGTCGAGCTCGCGGCGGGCACACGCCTCCGGCGCCTCGCCCGGCACGTCGAGCTTGCCGGCGGGGACCTCGAGCGAGGCGGTGAGCCCGGCGACCTCCCGCGGCTGGCGGGTGAGCCACACGTGGGTGTCGTCGACGGCGAGGATCCCCACCGCGCCCGGATGCCATACCGCGTCGCGCACCGCCACCGTCCCGTCGGAGTGGCGGTAGCGGGCCACGCCGACGGTGATCACCCGGCCCTGCCAGGTCGTCTCGCGACCCACCGGCTCGAATCCGCGCGCCGGGCTCATGCCCCGCTCCGACCCGCCGCCACGTCCGCCGACTCGTGGGCCGACTCGTGGGCCGACTCGTGCACGATGGTGAGCGCGACGTCGAGCATGTCCTCGAGCGCCTGGGTGCTCACCCGCTCCTGCGAGGTGTGGTTGCCCTGCACCCCGTCGGCGAGGCACACGCACCCGAGTCCGTCGACCATGAACGAGTTGACGTCCGAGGCGCCACCGGAGTCGATCCGCTCGGGCGCGTAACCGCAGGTGGACAGGGCCCGCTCGGCGACCGCGAGCTGCGGGGCTCGCCCCGGCAGGCGGTACCCCTGGAACATCTGCTCCACCGCGAGGTCGAGATCGCACTCCCCGGCGTCGGCAGCGTCCTGCAGGTGGTCGATGAGCTCGGTGGTCACCGCGCTCGCACGGGCGTCGTCGAGACTGCGGACCTCGGCGGTGATCTCGCAGTGCTCGGGGACGACGTTGATCGCCGAGCCACCGTGGATGAGGCCGACGTTGGCCGTCGTCTGCTGGTCGAGGCGGCCAAGCGTCATGGCGGCGATCGCCCGGGCGCCCGCAGCGATCGCCGAGCGTCCCTGCTCGGGGCGGCCCCCGGCGTGGGCGGCGCGGCCGCGCCGGCGCGCGCGGATCCGGTAGGGGGGCGGGGCGGCGCGGCTCACCCCGCCGATCGGCGTCGCCTGGTCGAACACGAAGCCGAACCGGCTGCGCAGGCTGCCGGTATCGAAGGCGCGACTGCCGAGCAGCGAGACCTCCTCGCACACCGTGAACACGAACTCGAGGCCGATGGGGGGCGGGGGCCCTGAGCAGTGGTGGCGGGCGAGCTCGATGAAGATGGCGAGTGCGGACTTGTTATCGGCGCCGAGGATCGCCTCGTGCGCGTTCTCCCAACCGCCGTCGCGGAGCACCGGCTCCACCTCGGCGGCGAGTGGGACGGTGTCCATGTGGGCGCAGAACAGGACGAACGGGCCGTCCTCGCCGCCGGGGCCGGGAATGCGGGCGGTGAGGTTGCCGGCGTCCGAGCCGGTGGTGGCGGTGGTGGCGTCCTCGCTCACCGCGACACCCATCTCCCGCAGCTCGCGGGCGATCCAGTCCGCGCACCCCCGCTCGTGGTGGGAGGGACTCCGCACCCGGCACAGGGCGGCGAACGTCTCGTGCAGGCGCTCGCGGGCCGCGGGGTCGGCGCGGGTCACGTCCGCGACGCGGTCACCTCGCCGGCCATGCGCTCGGCACGGGCCAGGGCGGCGACGACGAACTCGCGGAACAGCGGTGCGGGCCGCTCGGGCCGGGACTTGAACTCTGGGTGGTACTGGGAGGCGACGTAGAACGGGTGCACCTCGGCGGGGAGCTCGACCGCCTCCACGAGCCGGTCATTAGGCGAGGTCCCGCCGCACACGAGGCCCGCCTCCTCGAGGCGCCGGCGCAGGTGGTTGTTCACCTCGTAGCGATGGCGGTGGCGCTCATAGACGACCGCCTCCTCGTAGAGCTCACGCACGCGCGTGCCCTCGTGCAGCTTCACCGGGTCGGCGCCAAGGCGCATGGTGCCCCCCAGGTCGGCGATCTCCTTCTGCTCGGGGAGCAGGTCGATCACCGGGTATGGCGTCTCCAGGTCCATCTCGGTCGAGTTCGCGCCCTCCATGCCGGCGACATGACGCGCGAACTCACTCACCGCGACGTGCATGCCGAGGCAGATGCCGAGGTACGGGATCCCGCCCTCGCGGGCGATCCGGGCGGCCTCGATCTTGCCCTCCCAGCCGCGGCCGCCGAAGCCGCCGGGGATGAGGATGCCGTCGACCTCGCGCAGCTGCCGAGCGACCGCGGGGTCGGCGACCGTCTCGGAGTCGACCCACTCGATCCGCACCTTCGCGTCCTGGTGCACGCCGGCGTGGCGCAGCGCCTCGGCGACCGACAGGTAGGCGTCCTCGAGCTGTACGTACTTGCCCACGAGGGCGATCCGGGTCTCGCGCCGGGCGTCCTCGGCGCGGCGCACGATGGCGTCCCAGCCGCGCAGGTCGGGCGGTCCGGCCTGCACCCCGAAGTGCTCGGCGAGGATGAACTCGTCGACCCCCTGGTCGTGGAAGGCGAGCGGCACCTTGTACACGTCGTCGACGTCGTAGGCGGAGACGACCGCGTCGACCGGCAGCGACGCGAACAGCGCGATCTTCGCGCGGATCTCGGTCGACAACTCGGAGGTGGAGCGGCACATCACCATGTCGGGGTTGATGCCGATCCGCCGCAGCTCGTTCACCGAGTGCTGGGTCGGCTTGGTCTTCAGTTCGCCGGCGTGGCCGATGTAGGGCACGAGGGTGAGGTGGATGAACATGCACCGCCGCCGGCCGACGTCGACCGGAAACTGGCGGATCGCCTCCAGGAACGGCAGCGACTCGATGTCCCCCACAGTGCCGCCGATCTCGGTGATCACGAAGTCGACGTCGGAGGAGTCGGCCATCAGCTGCACGCGCTGCTTGATCTCGTTGGTGATGTGGGGCACCACCTGCACCGTCGCCCCCAGGTAGTCGCCGCGGCGCTCGCGGCGGATCACCGTGTTGTAGATGCCACCGGCAGTGACGTTCGAGGCCCGGCTGGTGTTCGCGTCGGTGTAGCGCTCGTAGTGACCGAGGTCGAGGTCGGTCTCCGCCCCGTCCTCGGTGACGAACACCTCGCCGTGCTGGTAGGGCGACATCGTGCCCGGGTCGACGTTGATGTACGGATCGAACTTCTGCAGCTGGACCGAGAGACCCCGGGCCACGAGCAGGCGCCCGATCGACGCGGCGGCGATGCCCTTGCCGAGCGAGGAGACGACCCCGCCGGTGATGAAGATGAACCGCGTCTCGCCCTCAGGCATCGAATGAGCACTGTAGCCCCCGCCCCGGCGGCAACCGGGCGGGCGCCCGCAAAATGCGCGGATGGCATCGGATGTGGTTCGGGTGGCGGTCGCTCGTTGGTGAGCCGTCCCCGAGCGCAGCGCCGCTCCCACCGACTCGGGAAGCGCGGCTGCCGTCTCTGGGAAG
>CAXTTD010000217.1:0-5867 GCA_964246945.1 uncultured Solirubrobacteraceae bacterium
ATGTTCATCATCTCCTCCAAGACGTTCGTCACGCTTGAGACGATGACGAACGCCCAGACGGCGCGCGCGTGGGCGCTCGACGGGCTCGACGGCGACCAGGCCGCGATCGCCAAACATTTCGTCGCGGTGTCGACGAACGCGGAGAAGGTCTCCCAGTTCGGGATCGACACCGAGAACATGTTCGGCTTCTGGGATTGGGGCGGCGGTCGCTACTCGATGGACTCCGCGATCGGGCTGTCGACGATGCTCGCGGTCGGCCCCGAGAGCTTCGGCGAGCTGCTCGCCGGCTTTCACGAGATGGACGAGCACTTCCGCACCGCGCCGCTCGAGCGCAACCTGCCGGTGCTGATGGGGCTGCTGAACGTCTGGTACAGCGACTTCTTCGACGCCCAGACGGTCGGCGTGATGCCCTACGAGCAGTACCTGAGCCGCTTCCCCGCCTACCTGCAGCAGCTCACCATGGAGTCCAACGGCAAGCACGTGACGCTCGACGGGCATCACGTCGACTACTCGACCGGCGCCGTCTTCTGGGGCGAGCCGGGGACCAACGGCCAGCACAGCTTCTACCAGCTGATCCATCAGGGGACGAAGCTCATCCCCGTCGACCTGATCGGCTTCGCGAGGACGCTCAACCCGATCCGCGACCAGCACGACATCCTCATGTCCAACGTGTTCGCCCAGGCCCAGGCGCTCGCGTTCGGCAAGACCGCCGAGGAGGTGGCCGCCGAGGGGACCGCCGCGGACGTGGTCCCCCACCGGGTGATGGAGGGCAACCGTCCGACCAACACGCTCCTCGCCGAGATCCTCACCCCGTACGCGCTCGGCACGCTGGTCGCGCTCTACGAGCACAGCGTGTTCACCCAAGGCACGGTGTGGTCGATCGACTCCTTTGATCAGTGGGGCGTGGAGCTCGGCAAGGCGATGGCCCGCGAGATCATCCCCGAGCTCGAGTCCGAGGCCGAGCCGGAGCTCGCGCACGACAGCTCGACCAACGCGCTCATCCGCCGCTACCGCGCGATGCGGTAGCCAACGCGCTCATCCGCCGCTACCGCGCGATCCGGTAGCCCCCCGACGAGGCCGGCCCGGACAGCGCGCGGGCGGGTCAGGAGATCGCGGCGACCCGCTGCTCGAGCGCGACGGTCCAGTCGCGTCCCCAGCGGCTGAGCCCGAGCGCGAAGTCGGTCGTGATGCGGTCGAACTCGTCGTCGAACGCATCGGCGGCGACGACCGCCTCGAGCTGCTCGACGCGACGCTCGTAGAGCTCGCGCATGCGGCGCACGATCGCGAGCCGCTCCGCGGGGGCGAGCACCGCGGCGAAGCGCAGGCGCAGCAGCGGCTCGTTGCGCATCTCGAACACCGGCTCGGCGTCGTCGGTGAGCCAGGCCACGAGGGCACCGCGGCCGGCGACGGTCACCGAGTAGCAGTGGCGACGGGTCTCGCCACGGGGATCGTCGCGGACGGACACGAGGCCCGCCGCCGACAGGCGCTTGAGCTCCGGGTAGATGCCGCCGACGCTCGCCCCCCAGAACAGGCGCGTGGAACGTTCGATCTCGGCCTTGATCGCGTAGCCGGTCGCGTGGCCCTCGGCGACCATACCGAGCACCACGCGGGCGGTCTGGGTGAGCTCATCGGCGGTGCTGGCCATGGGCGGAGTATGACCGGCGATCCGAAACGTCGTCTTAAGGTGATGTATCAGTATGAGTCATCATGCTGACCTATTCTTCTGACGCGGCAGCCTGATAGCTCAGCCTGAGGTATATTGATTCTCATGAGCGACGTAGAGACCACACAGACGGGGCTCACGTCGCAGGCCGCGGCCACAGGGACCGCGGCGGACCCATCGGAGGTTTTCATGAACTCTCGTTTTCTCACCAACACCGGGCTGTCCGTGCTCGGCGGCTTCACCGTCATTGCTTCGATCGTGTGGGCGCCGGCCACCTTCATGTGGTTGATGCTCGGCGCGGGCATCGTCGCGGCGGCGCTCAGCCTCGCGATTGCGGTCCCCGGCCGCGGGAACGTCCAGCGCGGTCTCGACGGCGCCATTGGGATCCTCGGGGCATGGACGATCGTCGCGAGCCTCGTGTTCACCGGCGGCGTCGTCACGTGGCTCGGTTTCGCCTCGGGCGCTGCGTTCGTCGGCCTCGCGCTCCTCGGCCTCGCGCTGCATGAGCTCTCCACCGAGCGGGTCGTGCACTCCTTCGAGGTGCGCTCAAGCGCCCCGGAGCCCGAGTTCGCTCAGGTCAACGGCTGACGGTCGCCCTCCGGCTGACGGTCGCCCTCAACTGACCGCCTCCGGGTCAACCGCCCCGCGGGCACCGACCACTCGGTCGGAGCTCGCGGGGCTTGGTCGTTCTCGGCGGCGCTCGCGCGGGCGTCGGGCCGCGCCCGACGGAGCGGGCGCGGGTCTGAGAGAGTGTCGGCTCGCATGCCTGCTCCGGGGTTCAGCGTTCGATGACCGTCGTTGCCATCTCGGCGGCCTACGGGGCCCAGGGCGGCCTGGTGGGTCCCGCGCTCGCGCAGGGTCTCGGGGTGCCGTTCGTCGACCGCGCTCTCAGCCATCGCGTGGCCGGCGCGCTCGACGTGTCCGTCGAGGAGGCGGACCGGATGTGGGAGCCGTCTGACACGACGTTCATCGAGCGCTTCCTGTCGAGCTTTCGCGGGTTGGACATGGGCGCGCCGGTGGGTCCGCCGCCCCAGGCGAACTCGCTCGGGGACTTCCATCGGGCCACCGCGGCCGCGGTGCTCGAGCAGGCGGCCACCGGCGAGGGTGTGATCCTGGGGCGCGGGGCGGTCGTCGCGCTGCGCGAGCAGCCACATGTCCTTCGCGTCCGGCTCAGCGGTCCTCAGCGGCCACGGCTCGCCCTCGCGATGAAGCTCACCGGCCTTGACGAGCGCGCGGCGAGCGCCACCCTGCGCCGGCTCGACCGCTACCACGCCGACTACGTGCGCGAGTTCTACGACGTCGACATCGACGATCCGGCGCTCTATCACCTCGCCCTCGACGCCACCGCGATCCCCACCGAAGCGTGCGTCGATCTCATCGAGCTGGCCGTCCGGGCGATCCGGTGAGCCCGGCGAGCCCCTCGGGTTCGCGCGCGGTAGCCGCGGACGTCTCAGCGCAGGCGCACGACGAGGAGCCGCGACTGCGGGGAGAGATGCGTGCGGCCGGGTGGTTCGGCGATCTCGCGGCCGAGCCGTTCGCGCAGGATGTCCCCGAGGCCTCGAGCGAGCGTTTCGTTGATCTCGGGCTCGGCCGGGGGCAGCTCCGGCCCTTCGATCAGGAAGACCAGCGTGACCTCGCGCAAGTGCGCCTGCACCTGGGGGGTGCCGCGGCCGATGTACCGACGGACGAGCTGCGCGATCTCCCGGGACAGGGTCTGCTCGACCTCGCGCACAGGATCGATCTCGGGCGCCATCACGCCGGATTCTTTCCTATCCAACGTCTTCCTACAACCAATGCCTGAAATCGTATGCACGAGCGGCGACGCGCCGGGCGGCGGCGGCGCGTGGTTCGGCGGCGTCGAGACGGGCGGCAGCTGGTGCGTGTGCGCCGTGGGTCGCGGGCCGACGAACCTCGTCGCGGTGGAGAAGTTCCCGACCGCGGACCCGGAGGAGACGATCGCGCGGATCGTCGCGTTCTTCACCGCGCCCGGACGCCCCCGGCCAGCGGCGATCGGGGTCGGCGCGTTCGGTCCGGTCGAGCTCGACGAGCGATCGCCGCGCTGGGGGGAGATCCTGGCCACGACGCCCAAGCGGGCGTGGGCGGGGGCGCCGCTCGGCGCGAGCCTGCGCGCCGCGCTCGAGATCCCGATCGTGCTCGACACCGACGTCAACGCGGCGGCGCTCGGAGAGCTGCGCTGGGGCGCGGGCCATGCGGTGTCGAGCCTCGGGTACCTCACCGTGGGGACCGGCATCGGCGCGGGCCTCGTCATCGACGGCGCGCCGGTCCACGGACTGCTGCACCCCGAGGCCGGACACATCCGCGTGCCCCACGACCGGGCCCGGGACCCGTTCGACGGCGTGTGCCCATTCCACGGCGACTGCTGGGAGGGGCTCGCCTGCGGTCCGGCGCTGCGCGCCCGCTGGGAGGCCGATCCCGCCGGGCTGCCCGACGCGCATCCGGCGTGGGCGCTCGAGGCCGAGTACCTGGCCGCGGGAATCCTCGCGGTCGTGCTGATCGCCGCTCCGCAGCGGATGATCCTCGGCGGCGGGGTCATGGAGGCACCAGGCCTGCTCGAGCAGGTGCGCGCGGAGCTCGAGAGGTTGCTCGGCGGCTATCTCGACGGCGCCGAGGGCGAGTTGCGGGACTTCCTGGTGGCCCCGGCGCTCGCTGACGACGCCGGGGTGCTGGGCGCGATCGCGCTCGCGGCGACTCACGACACCGCCGCCGCCGAGGGCGCCGGGTGAGCGCTCAGCTCAGCCGAGCATCCCCGGCGGGGCGGAGGCGAGCGCCTGCTCGATCGCGGTGACGAGCTCGCGCGCGGAGGCGGCGGTGAGCTCGACGGCGACCCGCGCCGAGGGTCCTCGGGAGGGGTCGGTGAAGTCGATGTTGAGGGTGTGCTCGGCCATCGCGTGGACCGGATGGTCGAAGTAGACGGTCCCGTCGGTCACCGCGAACCACTTCGAGTCCGGGCCCTTGGCGCTGCCCTCGAGCTCGGTACTCACCGTCGCGTAGGTGCACATGCTCAGCCTCCCAGGTACTTCGCGTAGAAAGCCTCGATCCGCTCCCAGCCGTCGGTCGCCGCCGCGACTCGGTAGGAGGGCCGATCGACCGAGAAGAAGGCATGGCCGGCGTCGTCGTAGCGGTGCAGCTCGTAGGTCTTGTTCTCCGCCTCGAGGATGCCCTCGAGCGTGTCGACGGCGCCCGGGTCCGGATGACCGTCCTCGTTACCGAACAGCCCGAGCAGCGGGGCGCGCAGCCCGGGTAGGACGTCGATCAGGTTGCTCACGGCGATCGGGAACTCCGCGGGCGGGGGCTCGGTGACGAACGCGCCGTAGCAGTCGACCGCCGCGTCGAGATCGAGGTGACAGGCGGCGAGCACCGACTGGCGCCCGCCCGAGCAGTAGCCGATAACCCCGACCTTGCCGTTGCTCGTCGCCAGCGAGCGCAGGTGCGCAGCGGCCGCGCCGACGTCGCCGACGAGCCGGGAGTCGGGGACGCCGCCCGACGCTCGGGCGGTCGCCGCCGCGTCGTCGGGCGCCGCGCCCGGCGCCTCGCGGAAGTACAGGTTGGGGCAGATCGCGTCGTAGCCGAGCTCGGCGAACCGGCGCACGATCTCCTTGGTGGCCCGGTCATAGCCGGGCATGTGGTGGATGATCACCACTCCGCCGCGGGGGTCGTCAGACGCGGGGCGGGAGATGTATGCCTCGACGTCGTCCCCGCCGTCTCCGGCGATGGTGATCGTCTCGGCGCTGAGGGAATCGCTCACCCCGGCATCTTCGCACTCGCCACGCCGCCGCGGTCCGCCGGTTGCGGCACGGGGTGCGCGCCCGTCGCGCCGGCGGGACTTCAGGCGCGGGCCGCGGAGGTGACCGAGACCCGCACCGTGCGGGTCCCACCGTGAACCCGCACGACGCGCACCCGTACGGTTCCGTGCGCGGAGCGGGCGCCGAACAGCAGCGTCACCCCGGTCGTCGACCGCGAGAGGCCCGAGACCGTGATCCGCGTGCGCGAGCGACGGATCCGCAGCCGGCCGCCGCGGGTGATCCGCAGCGTGCGGCCCGCTGCGGTCACCGCGTGGGTGCGCGTGCCGCCGGGCCCGGTGAGGCGGACCGCTCGCAGGGCGCGCCAGCCGGCGGGCACCGTGAATACGAGCCGCCGGGCGGGAAGGGCGGTGCGCACCCCGACCGCGACCCGCGCCCTCGAG
>CAXTTD010000218.1:0-2523 GCA_964246945.1 uncultured Solirubrobacteraceae bacterium
TCAAGAAGGTGCATCTGGGAGCGGGCTCGAAGGCCAACCACCTCGCCTACCTGGGTGACGCGGTGATCGGCAGCGGGGTCAATATCGGCGCGGGCACTATCATCAGCAATTACGACGGCAGCGCGAAGCACCAGACGCACATTGGGGACAAGGCATTCGTTGGCAGCAATTCTGTGCTGGTGGCGCCGGTGAGCATCGGCGACGGGGCGTGGCTCGCCACCAACGTGGTGGTGTGCCCCGGGGTGGCGATCGGCGAGAACGCGGTGATCGGCGCGGGCAGCGTCGTGACCCGGGACATGCCCGCCGGGCACCTGTGTCACGGTGTCCCGTGCCGAGCGGTGAAACCGATCGGCGAGGACCGCCCGGACGGTTAGACTGCCCGGCGCGGCCATCACCAACCGGGAGATCCTCGCCATGTCACGACTCATCAGCCCGCGGGGTGCGGCCCTTGCGATCGTCGTCCTCGGCGGCGCGGCGCTCGCTCCGGCGACCCTCGCCGCCACCGCCTCCGCCGCGACCCAGCCCGCGACGCTCACCGTCGATCACGCGTGTTACGTCATCACCAAGACGCGGCCGACGATCACCATCACCGGCAGCGGTTACATGCCGAGCGACTCGGTCTCGGTGACCGACAACACGGGGGAGGTCGACGTCATGACCACCGCGAACGCCGCCGGCGACATCGCCATCGCCGTCAAGGCGCCGGTCCCCGATCTCCTGAAGCCCGGCGAGAAGGCGGACACGATCACCGCCACGGACTCCACCGCCTCGGGTACCGAGATCGTGGGGACCACCACCACCGAGCTCACGACGGTCGCGGTCGCCAACGACGGAACCAAGCAGCGGCCGGGGCTCGGCGCCTTCACGGAGAAGACCAAGTGGTCGTTCTCGGGCTTCCCCACCGGCAGGACGATCTGGGGCCACTACACCTATGACGGCAAGCCGACCGCGCGCCAGTCATTCGGCAAGGCGCAGGGGCCCTGCGGGCTGCTCACCGTGCGCAAGCGGCTGTACCCCGCCACTCCCCATCACAAGACCTACCGACTTCAGGTCGACGCCAAGCAGAAGTACTCCAAGAAGACCGAGCCCGCGCTGCACATCAAGCTCGCGCTCACCTTCCTCTAGGCGCATGGCCCGCCGCGAACTACCTCCGTTCCGCGCGGATGAGGTCGGCAGCCTGCTGCGTCCCTCCGCGCTCACCGCGGCCCGCGCCGAGTTCCGGGCGGGCCGCGTCGACGCGGAGGCGCTGCGGGCCGTCGAGGACGCGGCGATCCTTGAGGTGATCGAGCTGCAGCGGGCCGCCGGCCTGCAGACGGTCACCGACGGCGAGTTCCGCCGCAGCTCGTGGCACATGGACTTCATCTACTCGCTGGGCGGCGTGGAGCAGGTGGCCGGCGAGACGCTGCACGTGCAGTTCCGCAGCGAGGAGGGCGAGTACGACTACGCGCCGCCGGCGATGGCGGTCACCGCGCCGGTGCGCCTGCCGGAGACGATCTTCGCCTCGGCGTTCGAGTTCCTGCGCGACCACGCCGGCCCCGGGCAGACACCGAAGCTCACCATCCCCTCGCCGAGCATGGTCCACTACCGCGGCGGGAACTCCGCCATCGACGCGACCGTGTACCCCGACCCCGCGGCGTTCTGGGATGACCTCACGGCCGCCTATCGGGCTCAGCTGGAAGGCGTGCACGCACTCGGCTGCCGCTACCTACAGCTCGACGATACGAGCCTCGCCTACGTCAACGACCCCGCCCAGCGGGCGCACATCGAGAAGATCGGCGGCGATCCCGACCACCTTCACGAGCAGTACATCGAGAACCTCAACCGGGTCCTGCGCGGCCGCCCGGACGACCTCGCGGTCACCACCCACCTGTGCCGGGGCAACAACCAGTCGATGTGGGCGGCCGAGGGGGGCTACGAGTTCGTCGCCGAGGCGCTGTTCGGCGATCTCGAGGTCGATGGATTTTTCCTCGAGTTCGACGACGCCCGCTCCGGCACGTTCGAGCCGCTGCGCTTCGTCCCCGCGAACAAGCTCGTGGTGCTCGGACTGGTGACCACCAAGCGTCCCGAGCTCGAGGACCGCGACGCGCTCCTGCGCCGCATCGAAGAGGCGGCGCGCCACGTCGACATCGCGCAGCTGTGCCTCTCCCCGCAGTGCGGGTTCTCCTCCACCGAGGAGGGCAACCGCCTCACCATCGAGGACGAGCGCCGCAAGCTCGAGCTGATCGTCGAGGTCGCCGCCGAGGTGTGGGGCGCCTGACCCGGCGCCCTTCATCTCACGTCCATATATTGGGTGCGCGATGGGCCTTCTGCACCGAGCACGCCGCCTGCTCCGCCGACGCCCGGTCGCCGAGCATGCCCGCAGGACCCTCGCCGTCGTGGCCGGCGGACAGCTCGCCCGGCTGCCGGTGACGCTGCGCTTCTGGGACGGCTCCGAACTCCCGGCGGCGGCGCCCGCGCCGGCGGACGGCCCCGCGCCGCCCGGGGTACTCCGCCCGCCCCCGGGGCGGGCCCCCCGGCGGGACC
>CAXTTD010000218.1:2533-5857 GCA_964246945.1 uncultured Solirubrobacteraceae bacterium
GGGGGGGGGGCCCCCCCCCCGGGGGGGGGGCCGGCGCCGGCGCACGGCCCGGCGCCGACGGTGATCCTCCGCCGGCCCCGGGCGATCGCCCACGTGCTCTACGAGCCGAGTGAGCTCGGCCTCTCGCGCGGGTTCGTGGACGGATCGTTGGCCACCGGCGAGACGGACCTCGAGTCGCTGCTCGCGCTGCGTGGCCGCCTGCAGGCGGTGCGGCTCGCCGCCGGCGACCGGCTCGCGCTGCTGCTCGCTGCGCTGCGCGCCGCAGGTCCCGCGGTGCTCCGCCGCCCCCCGGTGCCCGAGATCGAGGCCACCCTCGCCGGCTCCGGCGAACGGCACTCCACCGGACGCGACCGCGCCGCCATCAGCCACCACTACGACGTCTCCAACGACTTCTACGAGCTGGTGCTCGGTCCGAGCCTCGTCTACTCGTGCGCCTATTTCTCCGCGGCCGAGGAGACCCTGGAGGAGGCCCAGGAGCGCAAGCTCGACCTCATCTGCCGCAAGCTCGCCCTGCAGCCCGAGGAGCGCTTCCTCGACATCGGCTGCGGCTGGGGCTCGCTCATCCTGCACGCGGCGGCCCGTTACGGGGTGCGGGCCACCGGGGTGACGCTGTCCGAGCCCCAGGCCGCCCTGGCCCGGGAGCGTGCCGCCGAGCTCGGCCTCGCCGACCGGGTCGAGGTCCGCGTCGCCGACTACCGCGAGCTCGGCACCCGCACGTTCGACAAGATCGCAAGCGTCGGCATGTACGAGCACGTCGGGCACGCCGAGCTCGGCCGCTACTCCCGCACCGGCCACGATCTGCTGCGCCCCGGCGGGCTGATGCTCAACCACGGCATCGCCCTGCTCGACGGCCGCCCGCCGAACCCCAAGACCTTCATCGCCCGCTACATCTTTCCCGACGGGGAGCTGCATCCACTCGCCGATCTCATCACGGCGCTCGAGGACTCGGGACTCGAGGTCCGCGACGTCGAGTCGCTGCGCGAGCACTACCCGCTCACCCTGCGCGGCTGGGTCGAGAACCTGCGGGCCCGGCGTCGCGAGGCCGAAGCGCTCGTCGGCCCCGAGCGCACCCGCTCCTGGGACCTCTACATGGTCGGCTCCGCGCTCGCGTTCGAGACCGCGCAGATCGGGGTCTATCAGGTGCTCGCGACCCGCATGGACGGCCCTCATCAGCTGCCGCTCGATCGCCTCCAGCAGCTCGCACCACGGGAATCGGTCGGCTCAACTCTCACGAGCGCCTAAGAGCGAGATAAGTTACGAGGGTGGCGACACGCAGCCCTCAACGAAACGGGCCGGCGCCTGACGCGGGCGGGCCGATGCCCGACGAGTTCTCCTCGCGCCACATCGTGCGGCGGCTCATCGGGCTCGCGATCGTCATCGGCGTGATCGCGGCACTCGTGGTCTCGCTGCCCGGCCTCGGCACGCTGCGCCACCGCTTCAGCGAGGTCGACGTGCGGCTGCTCATCCTCATCGGGCTGCTGAAGCTCGGCTCCTGCCTGTCCAATATCGTCGCCTTCCGCGACGTGTTCTGCCCGCGGATGGGCTGGCGCTTCTCCTACCAGCTGGGGATGGCCGAACAGGCGACGAACGTGCTGCTGCCGACCGGGGGCGCGGGCGGGCTCGCGCTCGGCGCCTGGGCGCTGCACCAGGGCGGAATGGAGACCGAGCACATCGGCCGGCGCAGCGTCGCCTTCTTCGTGCTCACCTCGCTGCCCAACTTCGCGGTCACCGCGGTCCTCGGTCCGCTGCTGCTGCTCGGCGTCTTCTCGGGCAGCCATCCGTCCGTGCCGACGGTCGTCTTCTCGATCCTCGCGTGGGTGATGGCAGGCCTCGTCACCGCCGTGCCGTTCATCCTGCGACGCCTCGCTCACAACCGCTGGGAGGGGCGCCTCGCCGGCAAGCTGCGGGTCGTCGTGGTCTCGCTGGGCGGCGGGATCCTCGACGTCGGCAGGCTCATCCGCGACCGCCGCTGGCGGGCGATCGGCGGCGCGCTCGGCTACCTCGGCTTCGACATCGCCGCGTTCGTGGTCGCCTTCGCGGCGTTCGGCTCCCACATGCCGATCGGCCCCCAGGTGTTCGGCTACGTGGTCGGCCAGTTGGGCGGTCTCATCCCGCTGCCGGGTGGGATCGGCGGCACCGACGGCGGGCTCATCGGCGCGCTCGTGCTCTACGGCAGCTCGCTGTCGACCGCGACCGCCGCGGTGCTCGCCTACCGCGCCTTCCAGGTCGGGGTGCCCGCGATCCTCGGCGCGGTCGCATTCATCGGCCTGCGCCACACGCTCACCGGCACTGAGACCCCCCACATCGACTGCGGCGAGCTCGCCGAGCCCGAGCCCGAGCCGGCGCCGGGCGCCGAGCCCGGGGCCCGCCCGTCGAGCTGACGCCGGTGCGGCGGGGCTCGGCCCACCGCCGGGAGATCCGCGTCCGTACGGTTCCGGCGCTCTGACGCGTCCGCGGGGCGCGGCAGCCGCGACCGCGACATCCCTTGACAAAGGCCGAGCGCCTTCGGAATAGTGAGGCCACGGCGGCGACCGGTCGCCGACCCGTGGAGCATCCGCCCCAGTCGGAGTTCCGTCGACGAAGGGGATTCGCCCTCTCGGTCATCGATGTCAGAGGCCATCTTTTCGCGCCGCGTCACTGGGGGACGGCGGCGTCGAGGGGAGGCTTTTCCATGACCAGGGACGCCAGCTTCAAGCAGGTCGTCCGGCGCCACGCCGAGGCGACCGGACAGCGCTATACCGACGCGCTGACGGACCTCGCGGGTCTCGGCGCGCGCATGCACCATGAGCCCGCCGCCGGGCGGCTCCTGGCCCATCTCCGAGATCGCTACGGCATCGACGCCGTCGCGGCGACGCGGCTCAGTGCGCACAAGACCTACGTGTTCCGCATCGACCGTCACGACGGTGAGCCCTGGGTGGCGCGGGCGTTCCCGCCCGGCCGCCCGCGGGTCGGCGTCGAAGGCGACGCCGCGGTCCTCGCCTTCCTGGAGCGGGAGGGGTATCCCGCCGAGCGCCTGGCGGTGTAGGACGCGGTGTCCGACTTCGAGGGCAGCGCGGTCCTGGTGACGCGGTTCGTCGAAGGCGCCCCGCTGCCCGACGGCGCGGAGAAATTCGCCATTATGGGTGAGCTGCTCGGACGGCTGCACGCGCTGCCCGAGGACGATGCGGTCCGCCGGCCGGGTGGAGCCAGCGGCGAGGATTCGCGACGTGAGGGCACGCCGCGTCAGGACCTGCTGGCCGCCCTGGCGTTTCTCGACGCCGTCGACACCAGGGTCGCGCCCGCCGAGCGCGAGCGGTTCGAGCGGCTCCGGGCCAAGGTGCGCTC
>CAXTTD010000219.1:0-3903 GCA_964246945.1 uncultured Solirubrobacteraceae bacterium
GGGTGGTGGGAGTCAGTTCGCGCTAGGCCGCCGCGCCCGCGGTCTCGGCCTCCTCGAGCGGGAGACCCTCCTCGTCGAGGTCGTATCCAAAGTCCTCGGCGTAGGTCTCGAGCGCATCCGACAGCGACTTCGGGGTCTGCTCGTCGTCCCACTTGCCCTCGGCCAGTGCGCTCACGAGCTCGGGCTCGTTGCCGCGCACGGCGTCGACGGCGCCCTCCAGGAAGCGGGTCACCTTCTCGGTGAGGATCCGGTCCAGGAACCCGTTGGTGGCGGCGAAGATCTGGATCACCTGGTCTTCGATCGCCATCGGGTTACGCTCGGACTGGTTGAGGGTCGCGACCAGGCGCTCGCCGCGGGCCAGTGCCTGGCGGGTCTCGGTGTCGAGGTCGGAGCCGAACTGGGAGAACGCCTCGAGATCGCGGTACTGGGAGAGCTCGAGCTTCAGCCGCCCCGCAACCCGGCGCATCGGCTTGGTCTGGGCGTTGCCGCCCACCCGGGAGACCGACAGGCCGACGTTGATCGCCGGGCGCACGCCGGAGTAGAACAGCTTCGGCTCCAGGAAGATCTGCCCGTCGGTGATCGAGATCACGTTGGTCGGGATGTAGGCCGAGACGTCGCCGGCCTGGGTCTCGATGATCGGCAGCGAGGTCATCGAGCCGCCGCCCTCGGCGTCGGAGAGCTTCACCGCGCGCTCCAGCAACCGCGAGTGCAGGTAGAAGACGTCGCCCGGGTACGCCTCGCGGCCCGGCGGACGGCGCAGCAGCAGCGACATCTGGCGGTAGGCGTCGGCGTGCTTGGTGAGGTCGTCGTAGACGGTGAGCGCGGCCTTGCCGTTGTAGAGGAAGTACTCGCCCATCGCCGCTCCCGAGTAGGGAGCCAGGAACTTGATCGGCGCCGACTCGTCGGCGGCGGCCATGACGATGATCGAGTTCTGCAGCGCCCCGGCCTCCTCGAGCGTGTTGGCGAGTTGCACCACGGTCGCCTTGCGCTGGCCGATCGCGACGTATACGCAGATCAGGTCGCGGTCCTTGTTGTTGATGATGGCGTCCACCGCGATCGAGGACTTGCCGGTCTGGCGGTCGCCGATGATGAGCTCGCGCTGGCCGCGGCCGATCGGGATCATCGAGTCGATCGCCTTCAGACCGGTGAACATCGGCTCGGTGACCGGCTGGCGCTGGACGATGCCGGGCGCCTTGAACTCGGTGGGCCGCGTCTCGGAAGTGTCGATGGCGCCCTTGCCGTCGAGCGGGTTGCCGAGCGGGTCGACGATTCGTCCGAGCATGGCCTCGCCGACGGGGATCTCGAGCAGTCGCCCGGTGCGCTTCACCGTGTCGCCCTCCGAGACGTGTTCCCATTCGCCGAACAGCACCACGCCGACGTTGTCGGACTCGAGGTTGAGGGCGAGCCCGGTCACCCCGTGGGGCAGGTCGAGCATCTCGAAGCTCATGCAGTTCTCGAGGCCGTGGACGCGGCAGATGCCGTCGGCCACCGAGAGCACGGTCCCGACCTCGGTGAGCTCGGCCTCGCCGGAATCGATGCCCTCGATGCGGCTCTTGAGGATCGAGGTGATCTCGTCGGGGTTGATCTGCATGTGTGTGGCTCCTTGACGGTCGCAGGTCAGCCCTGCGCCACTTGCTTTCTCAGTTGTTCCAGACGCGCGCGGATAGACGCGTCCATGATGACATTGCCCACGCGGACCACGATGCCGCCGATGAGGTCCGGATCGACAACGCTCGAGAGCTCGATGTGGCGGTCGACCTGCTCGCCGATCCGATCCACGAGGTTCCGGGTAGTCGCCTCGTCGAGCTCGATCGCGCTCACGATCTGCACCGGCAGCAGCTTGCGCGCCTCGTCCCACATCGCGTCGAAGGCCTCGCGGATGCGGAAGATCGCGGGCATCCGGTGGCGCTCGATGAGCGCCTCCAGGAAGTTGATGAACTCCGGGCTGGCGTCGCTGATCGCCCGCTCGAGGCCGGCCTTCTTCTCCTCCGCCGAGAAGTAGGGCGAGAAGAAGAACACCGCGAGCTGACGGCTCGAGTTCATCGCCTCGGCGAACGCGATCAGCGCGTCATGCATCGCGTCGAGCTCGTCGCGCTCCTGCGCGATCTCGAACAGCGCCCGCGCGTACACCTGTGCGATCTCGTCCACTACGCGGATCCCTCCACGCCGCTGAGCGCGCTGAAGTCGAGCTCGGCCATCGCCTCGTCGACCAGGCGGCGCTGGTCCTCGTCGGTGAGCACCTTGCGGGTCACCTTCTCGGTGGCGAGCACGGTGAGGTCGGCGACCTCGCGGCGGATCTCCTGGATCGCGCGGCGGGTCTCGGACTCGATGTCACGTCGGGTCTGCTCCATCATCCGCTCGCGGTTCACGCGGGCCTGCTCCTCGGCGTCGCGCTCGTGGGTCTCGGCGGACCTGCGGGCGCGGGCGATGATCTCATCCGCCTGGCCGCGGGCCTCCTTGAGCCGCTCGCGGTAGTCCTCCAGGAGCTGATCGGCCTCCTGGCGCCTCTGCTCGGCGGCGTCGAGCGAATCCTCGATCGACTTCGCACGGGCGTCCAGCGCGGCCAGGATCGGTGGGAACACCCACTTGCGCAGGATGAAGAACGAGATGAAGAACACCACGAGGACCCACACCATCAGGCCCACGTTGGGGGTGATGAGGAAGGATCCGCCGGAGGCGAACGGGAGGTGGGTGGCGAGAGCCGGCATCGTCGGCCTACAGGAAGAAGGCGATGAACCCGCCGACGAGGCCGTAGAAGAAGCAGGCCTCGGTGAGCGCGAAGCCGAGCCACTGATCGCGCTCGATGTCGCCGCGCAGCTCCGGCTGACGGGTCTTGGCCTGGATCGAAGCGCCGAACACGGAGCCGATGCCCGCGCCGGCGCCCGCGGCGCCGCCGCCGGCTCCCGCGCCGAGCGCGATCGCGCGGCCCGCATCCTGTGCGTTGGTGACGCTCGAGGCCGCGAACGAGATCACGGGATGGAACATGGCGAAGAGGCTCAGCAGCATGGGGGTTCGACGACTCCTTTGGTGACGGTGGTCAGTGGGTGTCCGAGACCGCGCTACCGAGGTAGATGGCGGTGAGGATGGAGAAGATGAAGGCCTGTAGGCCGGCGATCAGGATCGCCTCGAAGAGGAAGATCCCGACGCCGAGCGGCAGCAGCGCCCACGAGATCACGGTGTTGCCGGTGAGTACCCCGAGCTCGCCACCCATGAACGCGATCAGCAGGTGGCCGGCGAGCAGGTTGGCCCACAGCCGGACGGTGAGCGAGATCAGCCGCAGGAAGTAGGAGAGGATCTCGATCGGGAACACGAGGAACCTGATGCCGCCCCCCACCTCCGGCATGAGGCTCTTCACGTAGCCGAACGGCCCGTGCTTGCGGATCCCCTCGTAGGTGAACGCGGCGAACACGACGAGCGCGAGGATCAGCGGGAAGGCGACGTTCGTGTCGGCGGCGTAGATCTGGAACGACGGGATGTGCGCGCCGAACACGTTGAACGTCTCGGAGGACTCGACCGGCAGCGGGATGTAGCCGATCAGGTTGGAGACGAGGATGAATATGAACAGCGAGGCGATCACCGGGAACCACTTGCGCGACATCCCCCGGTCCATCGAGTCGTCGGACATCTGGCGGGTGAGGTTGTAGAACATCTCGATCGCGACCTGCAGGCGGCCGGGACGCTGCTTGAGGCGCTTGGCCATGTAGAGCAGCACGCCGAGCGTGATCACCGCCGCGAGCAGTACGTAGAGCACGCCCTTGTTGAAGGCCACCGGACCCGCGCTGAACCATGTGTCGAGCTTGAACTCGTCGGTCGGCGAGAACGTGCCGCGGGCCCCCGACGGCCGCGAGGGGGGGCCCCCCCCCCCCCGCGGCACCCACAACAAGTAACCCCCCCGCCCCCCCC
>CAXTTD010000219.1:3913-5785 GCA_964246945.1 uncultured Solirubrobacteraceae bacterium
TGTTGCCGCCCCCCGCACCCGCGCTCACCCATGTGGCGCGCTTGAACGCGGGGGGCGCCCCGAACGCGCCGCTGGCCACCGACGGCGCCTTGTCGGCGCCGAAGCCCACGATCGCCACGAAGAAGATGATCCCGCCGAGCCACACCACACCCACGCCCAACATCAGCTTGCGCAGCGTGGTCATGCCCTCCAGCCGGGCGCTCACCGCGCTCATGCCACGCTCCGCGGTTCCGGCGGGCCGGAGAACAGCTTGATCACGAACACGACGGTGTAGGCGGTGAACACGAACAGCGCCGCGGTGAGACCGTCGGCGCGGCCGCCGGCCAGCCCGGCGACGACGATGCCCGCGGCGAGCAACCAGATGCGCCCGAAGCGCTCGAAGAGACTCACCGTCACCTGCTGGCGCGGGGTGCGCATGCCATCGGCCCAGCGACGGTCGACGACCTCCACGACGCGCTGCAGGAGCCACACCCCGGCGCCGAGCACCGCGCCGAGCGCAGGGGCGCCGACCGCGATGACGACGATCGCCGCGACCACCACGAGCACGACGTCGAGGTTGCCGAGCAGCAGGGCGGTCGGTGTGTGGCCGCGGGGCACCTCGGCGCCGGGGACGTCTACGCCCATGACCGAGTCCTCCACGCGAAGTGGGTCCGGGAGCGCAGGCAGGCGCTCGCGATGCGGGGACGGACGATGGTCAAGGCAAACGGTGGCGGGAGCTGCGAGGCCGGGCGCGAGTCGCACCCGGGAAAGGCGGGAGCCGCGCCCGCGCGAAACGGGTGGGCCCAACGCGATGGCAATATAGCGTGAACCGGGGCTTGTTACACGTTTGTGACACCCGCCACGCGGCTCGTGACACACGTCACGTGGGCCGCGCTCGACGGCGGGCTCAGGACGGCCGGCTCAGCGTTCCAACTCGCTGATCCGCTCGCGCACCAGGCTCTGCTTGTCCTCGAGCTCGGTGGCGAGCTCGGTGAGCTCGGTGAGGCGCCCCTGGACAAGCTCCAGCTGGCCGCTGATGTGGGCCAGCAGCTCGCTGAGGATGCGCCGGCGCTCCGCCGGGGACTCGGTGTGGCGCAGTTCCTCGCGCAGATGCGCCCGCGCGCTCTCGGCCTCCAGCAACGACGACAGCTGCTCGAGGGAGAGCCCGAGCAGGTCGCGCAGCCGCACGATCTCCGACACGCGCTGCACCTCGGCGCGGGTGTAGGTGCGGTGCTTGCCGCCCTCGCGCCGGCTCTCGGCGCCGAGCAGCCCGACCTCTTCCCAGTAACGAATCGTGCGCGGGGTGGTGCCCGTGAGCTCGGCGACCTCCCCGATCCGCAGCGGCTTCTCCACATCGGGAGCCGAAGCGGCGGGGGCGGTCGCGGTCTGGGCGGGCGCGCTCATCGGGTGCAGGATAGGTGCAATCGCCGCGAACCTTCCGCGAACGTCAACGTTCAAGCTGAAGGCCCCGCGGGAACCTCGCCGGCGCGGTGGACGCCGAGGCCGCCGCTCAGCGACGCCCGGCGGCGACGCGGAGCGTCGTGATCGGTCCGTAGAGCACGCCCGACGCGGCCCGCGGATCGACCTGCTCGACCTGCACGTAGTAGGTGCCCGGGCGGTTGTCCCACCAGCTCGCATAGCTCTCGCGCGGCGCGGTGAACGTCCACTCGTCGGGAGCGCCCGCGACCGCGGACATCTCGGCGAAGATCCCGTCGCCGTCGCTGCTGGGGGCGAGGTGGTGATCGACGAGCGTGCGGCGCGTCTGCAGGTTGAGATACGGCGGGTGGGCGGCGGCCTTCGGGTCGGCGTCGTGGACGGTGAAGGTGACGGCGCGGTGCCGGGCGACCGTCCCCCCGGCGCACGGGGCGGTGAGGGACGGGACGAGCCCGTGCG
>CAXTTD010000220.1:0-5773 GCA_964246945.1 uncultured Solirubrobacteraceae bacterium
CCCCAGAACGCGGCAGCGCGCCCGGAGCGCCTGGTGCGTCGGGGCTCCCGGACGGGCGCGGATCTACGCTGGGCCGGTGGCCCCGCTCGCCTACCCCGACCCGCCGCTCGCCGACGCGGTCGTCGCGCTGCGGCCGTGGCGTGATGACGATGTGCCGGAGCGGATCATGGCGTTCGCGGATCCGACGGTGCTGCGCTTCTCGTGGCCGCTCGCCCGGTCCTACACCGAGGCGGACGCCCGCGCCTACTTCGCCGGCCGCCAGCGGGAGCGCCGCGACGGGGAGGCGCTCGCCATGGCGTTCGTTGCGCCCGCAGACGGCGACACGGTGCTCGGCGGCGGCTCGCTGTACGACGTCGACCTCGACCGGCGCTGCGCCGCCGTCGGCTACTGGCTGGCTTCCGAGGCCCGGGGGCGCGGAGTGGCCACCCACGCCACCCGCTTGATGGCCGGCTGGGCGTTCGCGCACCTGGGGATCGCGCGGCTCGAACTCACCTGCGCGCCGGAGAACCTCGCCTCGGCACGGCTCGCCGAGCGTTGCGGGTTCACCCGCGAGGGTGTGCTGCGATCCCACCTGCCGTTCCGGGGCGGCCGCCGGGACACGGTGATGTTCAGCCTGCTGCCCGGCGAGCTGCGCTGAGCCGCGCGGCCTGAGGCGAGGTGCGAGCGAGATGCGCGTAATCGCCGGGAGCTACGGGGGCCGGAGCCTGCGAGCGCCGCGGGGGCGGGACACCCGGCCGACGTCGGACCGGGTGCGCGAGGCGGTGTTCTCGATCCTCGGCGAGATCGAGGGCGCACGGGTCCTCGACCTCTACGCGGGCTCCGGTGCGCTCGCGATCGAGGCGCTCTCCCGCGGGGCCGCGGAGGCGACGCTCGTGGACAGCTCCCGGCCCGCGATCCAGGCGATCGAGACCAACCTGCGCACGCTCGGCGCGAGCGCGGAGGTGGTGCACGGGGACGCCCGCCGGTTCTGCGAGCGGGCATCGCGCGACGCACGTCAATACGATCTCGTGTTCCTCGATCCCCCATACCGTCACGGCAGCGCCCTGGGCCGGGAGCTGACGGCGGCCCTCGGCCCGCTGCTCGCGCGCGGCGCCCGGGTGCTCGCCGAAAGCGACCGGCGCAGTCCGCTCGGGCTCGATCTGGTCCTCCTGGACGAGCGCCGCTACGGCGACACCCTGATCTCGATCCATGCCCCACACTGACCGCATCGCCCTCTGCCCGGGCACCTTCGACCCCGTCACCTACGGGCACCTCGACGTCATCCGCCGAGCCTCGGCGATGTTCGACGAGGTGATCGTCTCGGTGGTCAACCTGCCCTGGCGCAAGGGCAAGACGCTGTTCGCCGCCGAGGAGCGCGTCGCGTTCCTGGAGCACGCGACCGCCGAGCTGCCGAACATCACGATCGCCACCTTCAGCAACCTGCTGGTGGAGTTCGCGCGCGAGCGGGGGGCGGTCGCGGTGGTCAAAGGGCTGCGGGCGATCTCCGACTTCGAGTACGAGCTCGAGATGAACCAGCTCAACCGCCGGCAGGCCCCGGAGATCGAATCCATGTACCTCATGTCCTCGCCCAAGTACAGTTTCATCAGTTCAAGTGGCGTCAAGGAGCTGGCGACCTTCGGGGGAGAGATCGGTGATCTGGTTCCCGAGGAGGTCGCCCAGCAGTTGAAGGAACGCCTCGGCCGCTGACGAAACAGAGGTACGCGAGATGGATGTCCTGGTACTCATCGACAAGCTGGACGACCTCGTCCACAACGCCAAGCAGGTCCCGCTGACCGATCAGGTCCGCGTGGACAAGGAAGAGATCTACGACATCCTGGACCAGATGCGGGCGACGATCCCCGAGGAGATCAAGCAGGCCCGCTGGATCGTCAAGGAGCGCCAGGAGATGCTCGCCGAGGCCAAGCGCGAGGCGGAGCGGATCGTCAAGGAGGCACGCGACCGCCAGGAACGGCTGATCTCCGAGGAGGAGGTCACCAAGCAGGCCGAGCGGGGCGCCGAGGACATCATCGAGGACGCTCGGGCCCGCGAGCGCGAGATCCGGCTCGGCGCCGAGGACTATGCCGACGAGATCCTGGGCACGCTCGAGGTGAACCTCTCCAAGTTCATCGCCGCCGTGCAGCGCGGCCGCGACCGCCTTGCCGGCAAGGACGAGCCCGTCGAGGTCTGACCCGGCGTCGTCGCCCGCGCTCAGCGGGTGGTGAAGCCCTGGAGGCCCTCGGGGGCCTGCACCGTGACCTCCGTGGAGTCCACGCGGGCGTTCACGGGTCCCATCCGGCAGTAGCCCAGCACCGACTCGACGGCCTCGGGCTCCCCCTCAAGTATGACCTCGACCGAACCGTCCTCGCGGTTGGCCGCCCACCCCGCGACGCCCTCGTTCTCCGCTGCCTCTCTCACCGAGTCCCGGAAGAAGACGCCCTGCACGTGGCCGGTCAGGATCACGCGCCGGCGAACGACTGAAGCAGGCATGCACGGATTCTTGCAGCCCCGGCCGCCCTTCCGTCCGGTGCGCGCGCCATGGTGGTCGATCTGATGCCTGCGGTGTGGCTCGCCATCGGAGTGATCATCGGCGCGGCGATCGTGTTGCTCGCGCTGCGCGGCCGTCTGCGCGGGCTGGGAGCGGAGGCCGCCCGGGCGGGGGAGCTCGACCGGGCTCTGGTGAGCGCCGAGTCCGGGCTCACCCACGAGAAGGAGCTCGCCGCCGAGCGCCTGGCCGCGGTGACCGACGCCCAGGAGCGGCTGTCGACCTCGTTCCGCGCGCTGTCCGCTGAGGCGCTGCAGTCGAACATGGCCCAGCTCGCCGAGCTCGCCAAGGCCCAGCTGCAAACCGCCCAGGCGGAGGCGAAGGGTGATCTCGATCAGCGCCGCGACCAGGTGGAGCAGCTGGTCGCGCCGATCCGCGAGCAGCTCGGCCGGGTCGACAGCCAGCTCACCAAGCTCGACCAGGAGCGCCGCTCCTCCCAGGTGCGTCTCGAGGGCCAGCTGCGCTCGCTGGGGGAGAGCGGCGAGCGGCTGCGTACCGAGACGAGTGCCCTGGTCACCGCGCTGCGCAAGCCCAACACCCGCGGCCAGTGGGGCCAGATGCAGCTGCGCAACGTCGTCGAGGCGGCCGGCATGCTGCGCCACTGCGACTTCGCCGAGCAGGCCTCCTACGCGGGGGAGGAGGTGACCCTGCGCCCCGACATGATCGTCAACCTGCCCGGCGGCAAGCAGGTGGTCGTCGACGCCAAGGCGCCGCTGCAGGGGCTGCTCGACGCCTACGAGGCGCGCGACGAGGCCGAGCGCGGCGCCTACCTGCGCGACCACGCCCGGCTGCTGCGCCGCCACGTCAAGCAGCTCGGCGCCAAGGCCTACTACGCGCGGCTGGACACGACGCCCGACATCGTCGTCATGTTCCTGCCCGGCGAGTCGCTGCTCGGCCCCGCCCTCGAGGTCGATCCCGATCTGCTGCGCGACGCAATGGCCGAGCGGGTGCTCATCGCCACTCCGACGACGCTGCTCGCGCTGCTGCACTCCGTCGCCTACGGCTGGCAGCAGGAGCGCGTCGCCGAGTCCGCACAGGCGATCTCCGAGCTCGGGCGGGAGCTGCACGGGCGGCTCGTGCGCCTCTCCACGACGCTCGCCACGCTCGGCAACCGGCTCAACGGCACCGTACGGGCCTACAACGAGACGATCGGCTCCTACGAGTCGCGGGTGTTGCCGAGCGCGAAGAAGTTCGCCGAGCACGGCGCGGTGGCCGAGGATGCCGCGCTGCCCGAGCTCGAGGAGGTCACCGGACGCGCACGGAGCGTGCAGGCGGCCGAGCTGCGCCTCGACGTTGGGACCGGGCGCGCTGAGGACGAGGCGCCTCGCCGGCGGCTGCGTCCCGCGGGTTAGCCGCGCTCGCTCGCCCCCGCGGAGCGCTCGAGCCACCACGTGGCGAGATCCTCGCGCTGGTGGGGCAGCGGATCGGCCGTCGGCTTGCGGCGGTTGACCCATATGAGCGCTTCGTTGATCGAGATCCCCTCGCTCACCGCTACCACACCGGCGGCCACTGACGCCGAACGCTGCCAGCCCGCGCGGCAGTGGACGTAGGCGCGGCGGCCCTCGGCGAGCCAGCCGACAAGCCGGCCCACCGCCGCGTCGATCCGCTCGGGCGGGAGCCGGCCGAAGTCCACGAGGTGCATGCGCTTCTCGATGATCCCCGCCTCCGCGTAGGCGTCGACGACCTCCTCACGCGCGCCCGGGTCGTACTCGGCGTCCTGCACGAGATTGAGCACCCGTTCGACTCGCAGCCGGCTCAGCACCCCGACGTCGTCACGGTCGAGAGGGAACGCGCCGACGATCAGGTCGGGATATACCTGCTCGAACCCATAGCTGCGAAACCAACCCGACATGGTCCTCCTCAGGGGCCGCTCCCGGAGGACGACGATAGCCTCCGCGAGGATGGCGCCGCGCACCGACAGCGTCGATCTGGCCCGGATGCGGCTCACCTCCGGCGAGGGCCGCCGGCTCGACTTCGAGGTCGACCTCGACGGCTTCGAGCTCGGCGGCGAGCGCTACGAGACCGTCCCCGCGGTTTCCGCGCGCCTCGACATCTCACGCACCACCGGCGAGGGCTACGCGCTGCGCCTGCGCTTCACCGCGCAGCTCTACGGACCGTGCATGCGCTGCCTGGTGGACGCCTTGCCCGAGTTCGCCGTGGACGCCCGCGAGGTCTCGCAACCCGGGGCGGGGGAGGAGCTCGAATCCCCGTACGTGAGCGACGGTGAGCTCGACCTGCGCGACTGGGCTCACGACGCGCTCGCGCTGGCGCTGCCCGCGCAGATCCTCTGCCGCCCCGACTGCGCGGGTCTGTGTCCGCTGTGCGGCGTCGACCTGCGCGAGGCCGGCTCCGACCACGCGCACGAGGCCGGTCCGGATCCGCGCTGGGCGAAGCTCTCCGAGCTGCGCTTCGACTGAGGGTCCGTCGCGCGCGGGGCGCTCCGCCTGCCCGTCCTCCGCTCGCCCCGACGCTCGACCGCTCGCGCACTGGACGCTTAGCCGCGGCGCCGACTCAGCCGCTCGCGTCCGAGCAGCTCGGCGAGTGTGTGACCGCTCGCCACCGACTGCGGCCGCTCCGCGGTGAGCTCGCCGCCGGGCCGCGCGGCGTCGTCGCGGCGCTTGAGCAGCAGCCACTGGGGCGGATCGGCAGTCCGGGTGCGCTGCAGCGCGAAGCCCCCGAGGAGCTTCTCGCCGTGCAGCACGAACACCGCGTGCCCCCGCTCAAGCGCCGCCGGCCACGGCACCCGGCCGCCCTGCTCGTAGGTGCCGCGGTCCCACACGATCACCCCGCCGCCGTCAGTCGTGCCCTCGAAGGTGTTGTGCGAGAGCGCGTGGTCGCCGACCTGGACGGCGAGGCGCTTCACCGCCGGGTCGAGTGAGGGTCCCTTGGGGACCGCCCACGAGCGCATCACGCCGTCGACCTCGAGCCGCAGGTCGTAGTGGTGGGTGCGCGCCTGGTGCTCCTGCACGACGAAGACGCCCGCGCTCACCCCGAACTGTTCGGGCCCCTCGACCTGCACCGCCTGGCGGCTCAGCGCACCGCCCGCCGCCAGGCTCTCCACGAACGCGGCGAGCGCCGCGGGCGCTCCCTCGACGTGCAGGGCGAGCGGACCTTCGGGCGGGGCGTCGCCGCGGACCCACCCGAGCAGGCGCAGGTCGGTCGCGCGCTCGCGCAGCGTCGCGGCGCGCCCCGGGGTGGGGCGGGTCGGTCGGAGCTGCCTGCGCCGCGCCTGGGGCGGGTCCGCGGCCCTCG
>CAXTTD010000221.1:0-5769 GCA_964246945.1 uncultured Solirubrobacteraceae bacterium
CGAATGTGTCGGCCAACTGCGCAACGTGCGTGCCGGACCGAGCAAGTCCGACTAGCTGGCGGCGGAGCTCCGGCGGGCAACTGCTGGGCATGGGACAGGATTCTCCCTGCCACTGACTTCAGTGTTGCGACTCCATACCTTCCCGAGACAGATCCGTCTGTCCAGACAACCGGGGGAACTCCAGTCCGAGCGTTCGCCGAGCATGACGTGGCGCCGGAGTGCCGGTCGCTGCCTGAGGCCTCGGTTCGCGAGACGCCTGCGGGCGAGTGCCGCGCCGACATCGTCCTCCTTCCAAATCCTAAGCCCGGCCCGGAGTTACTTCGGACCGCGCTTTATCTACCACGGCGTCCACGGGTCCGCATCGCCCCGGCCATGCGCGAGAACGGTAGAGGCGTGTCGTCTGTGACCCCGAGGCCGGCTAGCAGCACGCGCGCTTGTCGCCGGGCGAGTTGGTCCCATGGCGTGACATGGGGTAGCGGCTGCGCGAGCTGGGCCCCCGCAACGATGATGTCGGTCGCGGTCGCATCGGTTCGAATGCTTCGGTCTTCACGGCCTCGAGCTAGTACCTGCTCAAGCACATTTCGGATCTCGTGCTCTAGAGCCTGACTGCGCGCATCGAGGACGGGCGGCCCGCCGTGGAAGGGCAGGATGAGCTCGTCGCGATGCTCGATCGTTTGTTCGAAGAACCGTCCCAGAGCTTCGATCGCGGGGCGGTCTTCCGCGGCAGCCGCGCGGACGCGGCCGAGGACGCCGAGCAGCGACCGTTCGGTAAGGGCGCTCAGCAGCGCTTCTCGGGTCGGAAAGTGGCGGTAAAGAGTGCCGACTCCGACGCCTGCAAGCTCGGCGACTTCCGCCATCGGCACCTTCTCCCCTCGGGCTCGTACGGCCTCGGCGGCGGCTTCCAGGAGCTTCTCGCGGTTGACGAGCGCGTCGCGACGGATGCTGCGTCGTCTTGGGGTGGGCCGTTCGGAGGTGCTGGTCATAAGTCGTCGCTAGTCAAACCGCGCCAACGGACGCGGCTTTCCCCGGCGCCGTGGCAATATCTACTTTCTGAGACTAGACACCACCTGATGGAGAGAGCTTCCGCCAACTGGCGGCATGCGAACTCGTTGGCGCATGCTCAGATGAGCTCTAGCACTGCTTTGACGATCGCGTCAGGGCGCTCCTCGGGAATGAAGTGGCCGCACTCGGGGATAACGCCGCCGCGCACGTTCTCGGCAACAAGCTGAACCATTGACTGGACCCTGTCGCTGTTCGCGCGAGCCGCTCCAAGTGCGATCACGGGGACAGCGACCTTCGACTCCTTCAGCGGCGTCGTCTGCTCGATCGTCGTGAACGCGGCACGGTAGACGCCAAGCGCGCCGAGGACCCCTTCGCGCCCGCGAAAGGTCCGTAGGTACTCCGGCAGCGCGTCTGCGGTCGCGTTGCGAGTCTCCTGGTCGCGCTCGTAGAACCAGGTGAGGAACGCGCGCTCATTTCCGACGATGAGTCTCTCGGGTACTCCTGGGGCGAGGGGGAGGACCCACCACCACATGGAACCCATGGCCATGGCCTGCGGCGTGTACACGATGATCTTCGAGAGGATCTCTTCGAGCATGACCGGGACTTCGATGTAAAACAACGCCCCGACCTCGTCGGGATGATCGGCAGCCCAGAGCAGGGCCGGCGGCGCGCCCATGTCGTGCGCTACCAATGTGAGCGGTCGTCCGCCGCCGAAGCCCAGCTGACCCACCAGGGCTCGGAACTCCTCGGCCAGTGCGCGGCCGTCGTAGCCGTCAGCGCCCCCTGGTTTGTCGGAATCACCGTAGCCGCGCATATCAGGGGCGAGGACGGCGCATCCCGCGGCCGCCAGTCCGGGCATCACCTTGCGCCAGACATAGGCCGAAGCAAGGAACCCGTGCCACAGCAGGACCGGGGGGCCAGCAGGATCCCCACCGAGCCAGTAATGCAAGCGGACGCCGCCGACCTCAGCGGTCGCACTCTGAAATCCATGGAGCTCGGGAATCTGGGTCATGGTTACAGGTTCTCGATGCGGTAGCGGGCGGCCGCGGTGTTGGCCTTCTGCATCCGCTCCTGCTGCTTATCCGGGCTCAGCCGGGGGGCAGGAGAGACGCGGCTGTCAACCTCGTCACCGAACTCGAGAAAGTACCGCTCCAGGCCTGCGGGTGAAACCATGCACAGCAGCCGCAGCGACGTGTCTGTCGGGTTCCTGAAGGAGTGGGGGGCGTTCGCGGGAATGTTGACCGTCGTGCCTTGCGTCGCGGTCGTCGTTTCGCCGCGGAGGGTGACCTCGACCGTGCCGTCGAGCACGTGGAACATCTCCTCGAAGTCGTGGCGGTGAGGCGGTGGACCGCCGCCTGCGGGGATCAGCATGTCGATGAGGGCATAACGCCCGTTCGTCTGCCGGCCCTCTACAAGGTAGGTGTAGGTGTCGCCGACGACGGCAACGTGTCGCAGGGCCCGGTTGTCGGGATCGGTGTACACGAGCTGACGGGTGAGGTCATCGGGCGGCAGCAGGGAATGGCTGTTGTCGGTCATGGACCTGGCTCCTTGTGCTGATGTGGACCTTCGCTGGCCCCAGATGTGCAAGCGCTTGTTAGCGGAGGCTTTCGTCCGGTTATAGTAGCGGGAGAAAGCGCGACGCCATGACATCTGTCGACTGCCTGGCCTGAGCCCGGCAGTCGCCAATCCGATAGGAGAACCCTGTGAGCCAAGAACAAAAAGAAGCCCTCGATGCGATGCTTCGCGAAGCGCCGCTCGATCTCGGCGGTGAGCTCGAAGAGCAGCGCGCCATCTTCGAGGAAATGATGAGTCACATCCCGGTCAGCGACGCGGTTCAGGCCTCCCCGCGGACGGTCGGTGGCGTCGAGGGGGTCGGCGTAACGGTTCCCGGAGCCGGCTCGGACGCGATCATCCTCTATCTGCATGGGGGCGCCTACGCCATCGGCAGCGCGACCTCAGCGGTACCGCTGGCCGCCGATCTGGCGCAGCGCGCCCACATCAACCTGGTCGCGATCGATTATCGGCTCGCCCCAGAGCATCCCTACCCGGCCGCGATCGACGACGCGGTCGCCGCCTACGAGGGGCTGCTCGGCGAGGGTTTTGCCCCCGACAAGATCGCGATCGCGGGCGAATCGGCGGGGGCTGGGCTCGTTGTTGCCACGCTCCTCTCCTTGCGTGACGCCGACCGTCCGATGCCCGCCTGCGCCTATCTCATGTCCCCGTGGGTGGACCTGACGCTGTCTGGCGACAGTATCGTCGAGAAGGCCGCCGTTGATCCCTCTCTCAACGCTGCGGGCCTGCGGCGCCGGGCTGCGGACTACCTCGCTGCCGCCAACGCCGGGGACCCGCGCGTCAGCCCCGTCGGGGCTGACCTCACGCGGCTGCCGCCCCTGCTCATTCAGGTCGGCACCCACGAGATCCTGCTCAGCGATGCGCTCAGGCTGGCCGCACGAGCGGGCGCCGGAGAAGTGGACGCCACTCTGGAAATCACCGCGGGGGTACCGCACATCTTCCAGGCGTTCGCGGCGATGCTCGACGAGGGGTCACAGGCGCTTGACCGCGGTGCGCACTTCCTCAACAATCACCTCGTCGTCGTTGCGTCGGCGGCGGCGGATGCAGAGCGCGAGCCAGTGGCGTCATGATCGACGACACCAAATCGTTCATCGCGCGCAACATCGACGAGTTCCGATCGAGCGGCGGCCGGATCTCGTCCTTCGCTGATGCCCCGATGCTCTTGCTGAACACGGTCGGAGCTCGCTCCGGGCAGCCTCGAACCAACCCCCTGATGTACCTCGATGACGAGAGCAACGCTGAACGGGTGTTCGTCTTCGCCTCAGCTGCCGGTAGCGACAATGACCCCGCTTGGCTGCACAACCTCCTCGCACACCCTGAGGAGGTAGTGGTTGAGATCGGGGAGCGGGTCAGGGGGGCATGGGCAGAAGTACTCGACGAGCCGGTGCGAAGCGAGGTGTTCCGTCGCCAGGCCAACCTACGTCCCGCGTTCGACCGCTACCAGCAGAAGACCGAGCGGACGATCCCCGTCGTGTCCTTGACTCTGCTCGACGACGACAGAGCTGCTGAATCGCGACCAAGCGCGTGATAAAGACCATCTCCTCGTTGCGGTCAAGCCCTCGGCGAACAAGACCGGCGATTGCTACCTCTCCGATCGTGGTCGCCGACCTCGTAGGCGGATTGCCGCCCCCCCCCGCGTTACGCCGCTGTCGGCGGATTGTGAGCAGGGTGGAGCAATTCCTCCATCTCGATCCGTGCGTAGAAGCGTCGCCGCACCTCCTCGCCGAGCGCGTCGACTTCCTCGGCACCGTCGTTGGCCGGGTCGATGTGAACGCGGAAGGGGCGCTCTCCCTTGGGCATGTCGACGACCCGGACAATCTCGCGGGCGACCTCCGACGGATCAGCGTCGGCCGGAGCGAGACCGGCCAGACGCGCGCTGACGTCCTGCATGAGATTCGGATAGAGCCGGTCGTAGGCCTCGGCGGTCCTGTGGTCAGAGGGATGCCCGGCATTCGCGAAGTGGTTCGTGCCGGTCGTAAACGAGCCGGGGACGACAATCGTGGTCTCGATGCCAAAGCGAGACAGTTCGACTGAGTAGGAGACGGCGAGGGAGTCCTCGCCTGCTTTGGCGGCGAAGTACGGCCCGAGGTAGGGCGGGGTGCCGCCGCGAGTGCTGGTGGAGCCAACCCAGACCAGCAGGCCGTCGCGGTGCTCGCGGAGGTGTGGGAGGATCGCGCGGTTCAGGCGCTGCGTCGAAACCGTGTTCGTGTCGTAGACCTCATGCAGCTCCTCAGGTGTGAAGGCCTCCAGTGGACCAAGCACCATATGCCCGGCATTGTGAATGATCACGTCAATGCGAGGCTCTTCACTCAGGATCTTCGCCACCGCGGCGTCGACCGAATCTTGAGACGAGACGTCCATCGCGACCGTACGCAGTTTCACGCCATGCTTTGAGGCGTACCTTTCGCCGTCAGCGAAGGCGTCGCCGTTGTGAGCGTTCGGGTCGCGCAATCCGGCATAAACGACGTGACCGGCGTCGGCCAGCGCTCGGGCGGTCATGGCCCCGAAGCCGCTCGAGGCGCCTGAGATGATGATGGTCTTGGGCATGGTTGTCTCCTAAGATCGGGCGGTGCGGTGTCGGCTAAAACGCCGCGCCGCCGTTGACATAGAGGATCTGGCCGTCAATCCAGCGTCCCGGACCGGCGAGGAAGGCGACGGTCTCGGCGACGTCGTCCGGCTGCCCGAGACGTTCCATCGGTGGCATCTTTGCGAGCTGCGCAATCTGCTCGTCGCTCTTGCCCTCAAGAAACAGCGGTGAGGCGGTCGGGCCGGGTGCGACTGCGTTCACGGTGATGTCGCGGCCGCGAACCTCTCGGGCGAGGATCATCGTGATGGCGTCCACAGCACCCTTGGTGGCGGCATAAGCCGCGTAGCTGGGGAACGCCAACTTGACCACGGACGATGAGAAGTTGATGAGCGCTCCCCCCGTCCGCAGACGTCGAACGGCCTGCTGGCTGACGACGAACGTCCCGCGGGTATTGGTGCGTTGCATGCGGTCAAAGTCATCGAGGTCAAGCTCGGCGATCGGCGCGAGTAGCATGATGCCGGCGGTGTTCACGACCACGTCCACGCCGCCGTAGCGAGCCTCGGTGTCATTGAATAGCGCGGTCACCTGAGCCTCGTCCGCCACGTCCGCGGCGAAGCTGTTTGCCGTGCCGCCCTCGCTAAGAATGGCTTGCACCGTGTCTTCGGCGC
>CAXTTD010000222.1:0-5769 GCA_964246945.1 uncultured Solirubrobacteraceae bacterium
GTGCAGGCGGCGTGGGCGCTGGCGGAGGATGCGGGCGCGCCGGTACGGCTGAACGGCGACGAACTGAACGCTCACTTTGCCTATGACGATGACGATGCGCATGTGCGGCACCAGGTGTGGTTTCTGGACGGGGTGACGGCGCTGAACGAGCTGAGGGCCGCGCGGCAGTGCCGCGATCTCCGGATAGCGCGCCCGCGCGATCCCGGCGAGGTTGACCCAGCCGACCACGAGCCCGGCGAGCGCGCCCCAGGCGACCGCGTGCGTGCGCGGCAGCACGACCCCCATCCCTCCGCCGACCCCGAGCGAGATCGCCCCGTGGGCGAGCGTCCCGCGCACGAGCCCCGGGCGGCCTCCGGGCAGCAGGGTGCCGATCGCCCGGGTGGCGGCGAGACCCGAGGTGAGCGGGTCACGCCCGGCGGCGAGCGTCCACGCCGTCGACGGCGCGCCGCTCAGCACCGAGGCGACTGCCGCGGCGGTGAGGATGGCTCGGGGCTCGCGCCGCACTCCGACAGCATCCCACCGCGCGACGGCATGCCCCGACCGCCTCACAGCCGCTCGATCGGATACAACGGGGCGAGAACCACCACGCGAGGGGACCGACGGTGCCGACCTACATCATGCTCACCACGCTGACCCCCGAGGGGCTGCAGACGATCAGGAACAACCCCGCGCGCATCCGCGAGGTCAGCCGCGAGGTGGAGGCGCTCGGGGCCACGGTGACCGCTCAGTGGGCGACGCTCGGCGGGTACGACTTCGTCAACGTGGTCGAGGCGCCCGACGCGGAGACGATGGCGCGGGTCTCGCTCGAGCTCGGCTCCCGCGGGACCGGGCGCTACGAGACGCTCACCGCGATCCCGCTCGACGCCTTCATCGGCGCGCTCGGTTCCTAGCGGCCGCCGGCGATGGCCGCCTCCGCCTCCGACACCGTCCTCGTCCTCGGCGCCGGCGCGCGCGAGCACGCGATCGTCCGCGCCCTGCGCCGCTCGCCGCGCGATCCGCAGGTGGTGTGCGCGCCCGGCAACCCGGGCATCGCCCAGGACGTCCGTGTCATCCCCGACGTCGATCCCGAGGATCCGGCGGCGGTGCTCGCCTGCGCTCGGGAGCTCGGGGCGACGCTGGTCGTGGTTGGTCCCGAGACGCCGCTCGTCGCGGGGGTCGCCGACCCGCTCACCGCCGCGTCGATCCCGTGCCTGGGCCCGAGCCGCGAGGCCGCCCGCCTGGAGGGCTCCAAGGCGTTCTGCAAGGAGATCATGCACGCCGCCGGCGTGCCCACCGCCGACCACGTCCTGGTCACCGATCCGGACCAGGGCCTCGCCGCGATCACCCGCTACCCGGTGGTGCTGAAGGCTGACGGCCTCGCCGCGGGCAAGGGGGTGATCGTCGCCGGCGACGAGGCGCAGGCCCGCGCCGCCCTGCATGAGCTGCTGGTCGAGCGTCGCTTCGGCACCGAGCGGGTGCTCGTCGAGGAGTTCCTCGCCGGCGAGGAACTCTCGCTGCTCGCCCTGTGCGACGGCGAGCGGGCGCTGCCGCTTCCCTCCGCGCGGGACTACAAGCCGCTCTGCGACGGCGGCGCGGGGCCGAACACCGGCGGGATGGGCGCCTACTCGCCGGTGCCCGGCGTCGACGCGACGCGCGGCACGGAGCTGTGCGCCGCCATCCATCAGCCGGTGCTCGACGAGATGGCCCGCCGCGGCACCCCGTTCCGGGGGATCCTCTACGCCGGTCTCATGCTCACCGACGAGGGGCCCAAGGTGATCGAGTTCAACGTCCGCTTCGGCGATCCCGAGACGCAGGCGATCCTCCCCCGCCTGCGCGGCGACCTGCTCTCGCTGCTGGAGGCGACGGCCCGTCCGGGTGGACTCGCGGCGCTCTCGCCGGCGGCGCTCGAGTGGGACCCGGTGACCGCGGTGACCGTGGTGCTCGCCGCCGCCGGCTACCCGGCGGCGCCCCGCGCGGGCGATCCCATCACCGGCCTCGACGGGGTCGATGCGGCGGTCGAGGTCACCCACGCGGGGACCGCGACCGACGAGACCGGGTCGCTGCTCACCGCCGGCGGGCGGGTGCTCGCCGTCACCGCGCTCGGCGCTGACGCCGCCGCCGCGCGGATCGGCGCGTACGCGGCGGCGCGGACGATCGGCTTCAATGGCGCTCAGATGCGCTCGGATATCGCCGTGGACGGCGCCCGATGAACCCCGCTGGCGAGGAGCGGCCCCAGATCCTCCCGCTGCCCGACACCGAGGAGGAGGTGGCGGTCGCGGTGCCGGTGCCCGACCCCGACCCGACCCCGGCGGCCCTCGCCGAGACCGCGCAGGACATCGAGGACATCGACGTCGCCGCCCCGCGGGTGGCGATCGTGGTCGCCGACCGCGAGGGCCTGCTCGTGCTCGACCGTACCGAGGCCGAGCTCGAGCGCCGCGGGATCGGCTCCGAGGTTCGCGTGATGTCGGCCGACGAGGAACCGCGCGCCGTCGCCGAATACACCGAGAACGCGCAGCTGCGAGGGATTCGGGTGATCGTCGCGGGCGCCGGGCCGGCCGCCCGGCTGCCGATGATGATCACCGTCCACACCGAGCTGCCGGTGATCGGGGTGCCGCTCACCTGCCAGGGCGCGGACTCCGGGCTGGAGGAGCTGTTGGACGACAGCCACCCGGCGTCCGCGGGCGAGCCGGTCGCGTGGGTCGGGCTCGACAACGCCCTGGGCGCGGCGGTCCTCGCCTCGCGCATCCTCGGCGCCTGAGCGAGCGGCGCCGAGGGCGGGGAGCCGGTCGCGTTAGGCGACGGCTGCGCGCTGCGCGGGGAGGGAGTGAGTGATTTCCTGGATGTACTGCGCAACCACGGCCGCGTCGCCGCGCCGGGCGCGGGGCGAGCTGCTGGCGGGAAGAAGCGGGTGAGAGCTGCTCATCGGGGGATCCTCGAGACCGTCGTTGTACGATGCGCGTCGTACCTTAGCATCTTGTTCGACGGGTGTCGTACAACTTTGGGAGGGCGTCATATACTGGTGGAGGCAATGTCGATGACCGTCTCGGAACCGATCGCGCATCCCACGTGTGAGGCGCTGGAGCTGGGAGCGGTGCTGCACGCGCTGTCGGATCCGGTGCGACTGCGGATCGTCGCCGAGCTCGCTCACGGCGAGGGCGAGTGCACGTGCGGGAGCTTTGAGCTCCCGGTCACCAAGTCGACCTGCACTCACCATTTCAAGGTGCTGCGCGAAGCCGGCGTCATCGCCCAGCGCCAGCAGGGCACGACGCGGCTCAACCGGCTGCGCCGTATCGATCTCGAGACCCGCTTCCCGGGCCTGCTCGAGACGATCCTGCGTGCCGCCGACGAGGCGAGCGCCGCGACTGCCGTCGGTGCCGGCGTCGGCGGATCCGCCGCCGCGGCCTGACCCGCCCTTGATCGCCCGCTATACCCGGCGCGAGCTCGCCGCCGCGTGGTCTGACCACGCCCGGTTCGAGGCGATGCGCCGGGTCGAGGTGGCCGCCTGCGAGGAGATGGACGGACCCACCGAGTCCGATCTGGACGCGATCCGCGCCGCGACGTTCACCGTCGCCGCGATCGACGACCGCGAGCGTGTCACCGACCATGACACCGCCGCGTTCGTCGATGTCTTGAGCGCCTCGGCGGGCCCGGCGGGTCGCTTCGTCCACTACGGACTCACCTCCTCCGACGTGCTGGACACCGGCCTCGCGCTGCAGCTGCGCGAGGTCGCGGGGCTGCTGCTCCCCGACGCGCGGGCGCTCGTGGCCGCGCTCGCCGCACGCGCTCGGGAGCACGTCGACACGCTGTGCGTGGGGCGCACCCATGGCATCCACGCCGAGCCGACGACGTTCGGCATCAAGCTCGCCGGGTTCGCGTTCGAGGCGCAGCGCAACCTCGAGCGGTTGGAGCGCGCGTTCGCGCAGGCCGCCGTGGGCGCGGTGAGCGGCGCCGTCGGGACCTATTCGGCGACCTCGCCGGACTTTGAGGCGCGGGTGCTGGATCGACTCGGCCTGCCGCGCGAGCCGGTCTCCACCCAGGTCGTCGCCCGCGACCGCCACGCCGAGCTGCTGCAGGCGATCGCGCTCGCCGGCGCGGGCCTCGAGCGCCTGGCCACCGAGATCCGTCACCTCGCTCGCACCGAGCTCTCTGAGGTCCGGGAGCCGTTCGGCGCCGGCCAGAAGGGCTCGAGCGCGATGCCTCACAAGCGCAACCCGATCAAGTCCGAGCAGATCTCGGGGCTCGCCCGCCTGCTGCGCGGCTACGCGAGCGCCGGCCTCGAGGACGTCGCGCTGTGGCACGAGCGCGACATCTCCCACTCCTCGGTCGAGCGCATCGCGCTGCCCGACGCGACGACCCTGCTCGACCACATGCAGCGGCGGATGCTCGGGCTGGTGGAGGGCATGGTGGTGGACCGGGATCGCATGCGCGAGAACCTCGAGCTCACGCACGGTGCGCTGTTCTCCCAAGCGGTGCTGCTCGCGCTGGTCGCCGGCGGCCTGTCCCGTGACGACGCCTACCGCGTCGTACAGCGCCTCGCCCAGCGGGCGCTCGACGAGCGGGTACCGTTGCGCGAACTGCTCGCCGCCGATGATTCGGTCCCCGCCCACCCGGGCCTCGACCTCGACGCGATCTTCGACTACGCGCGGTTCGTCGCCCACGCCCACGAGATCGTGGGCCGGCTCGATGCGATACCGGTCGCGGGGCGCGCGGTCGCCGCGACGCCCGTGAGCTGAGGGTCGCCGTGCTCTACCGCGATTTCGCCACCCAGGCGCAGATCGACGCCGAGTACAACGTCGCCGCCGCGGCCAAGGACGCCGAGGGATCGATGGTCCGGATCCGCGAGCTGACGCAGGAGGCGCTCGGGCGGGATGGCTGGGAGCTCGACGTGGCCTACGGACCGACGCGCGCCGAGCGGCTGCACGTGCTGCGCGCCGACGGTCAGCGGACACCGACCCCGCTCGGCCCGCGTCCGGTGCTCGTCTTCATCCACGGCGGCTACTGGCGGGGGTACGCCGCCCGGGACTTTGCGCTCACCGCTCTCGGGCCGCGGGCGCACGGCATCGATGCCGTGTTCGTCGACTACGCGCTCGCACCGGCGGTCTCGATCGACGAGATCACACGCGAGTGCCGGGCCGCGGTCGCCTGGGTCCACGGCCACGCCGCGCAGTGGGGCGGTGATCCCGCGCGCATCGTGGTCAGCGGCCACTCCGCCGGTGGCCACCTCACCGCGATGGTGCTCGCGACCGATTGGGCGGGCGACTACGGCCTGCCGGCCGACGTGGTCGCCGGCGGCGTCCCGCTGAGCGGCGTCTACGACCTGCGGCCGTTGCCCTACTCCTACCTCGCGCCCGCCCTGCAGCTGTCGCGGCGCACGATCGAGACCCAGAGCCCGCTGCTGACGCCGGTATCGACGCCCGGCCCACCTCGGGTCGTGGCCTGGGGCGGCGGGGAGACGAGCGAGTTCGTCCGCCAGTCCCGAGAGCACGTCGCCCACTGCGAGCGCGCCGGCGTCGACGCCCGCGGGCTCTCGCTCGGCGACGACGACCACTTTGAGGCGGTGCTCGAGCTCGCCGACCCCGACAGCGAGCTCACCGCCGCCGTCGTCTCGCTGGCGGGGTAGCGCCCGACCCGGCCTCGCGTCTCCCGCCGCGTCCAGCCACCACGGCACTCTGGGTGCGCCGCGGTGAGCCCTCGGCCCCGCAGAGTGCTGAGAAGGACGCGCCGGCGCCCAACCCCGCTACGCACTATGGGCGCTTCAGCGGGCGCTGCGCCCCACAGAGCGCCCAGAGT
>CAXTTD010000223.1:0-5764 GCA_964246945.1 uncultured Solirubrobacteraceae bacterium
ACCTATGACCTGCTGCTCCGCGACCCGGAGTTCACCGGGCGTACGCACCCCGAGGCGGTGCTCCGCGTGGGCGACCTGCCGACTTCCAAACCGCTGCGGGCGTGGCTCGCGTCGCTCTGCCCCGAGACCCGCCAGATCGTGCTCGACCCCGAGGCCGCCTGGCAGGACCCCGGCGCCACGGCGACCGAGATGTGGAGCGGGGACCCGATCGGCGCGCTACGCGGCCTCGCCCGCGAGGCGGAGCCCACCTCGGGCGCCTGGCTCTCCAGCTGGCGCGCCGCCGACGACGCGGTCGCCGCCGCGTTCAGCGACGCGCTCGCCGGGCCCGAGCTCTCCGAGCCGCTCGTCGCCCGCGCGCTCGGACAGTGCCTCGGCCCCGAGGCGCCGCTGTTCGTCGCCGCCTCGATGCCGATCCGCGACGTGGAGCTCTACCTGCCCGCCCGCCGCCCGTTGCCCCGGGTGCTCGCTCACCGCGGCGCCAACGGGATCGACGGCACCGTCTCCGGCGCGTTCGGCGTGGCCGCCGCGGCCGACGACGGGCACCCGGTCGTGCTGCTGATCGGCGACGTGGCGCTCCTGCACGACCTCGGCGGCCTCGTGGCGGCCCGGCGACTCGGGCTCGAGCTCACCATCGTCGCCATCAACAACGACGGCGGCGGCATCTTCCACTTCCTCGCGGTGAGCGGCGAGGGCGCCGACTTCGAGGAGCACGTCGCCACCCCCCATGGGCTCTCCCTGGAGCGGGTGGCGGCGCTGTTCGACCTGCGCTACCGCGCCGCGGCGACCGGGGCCGAACTGCGCGCCGCCGTCCAGGACGGCACCGGCTCAGGCGCGGTGACGCTCATCGAGGTCCGCACCGACCGCGCGGAGAACCTCGCGCTGCACCGCCGGCTCGCCGACACGGGGCTCGCTGCGCTCCGCTCGAGCTGACCGGGCCGAAGGAGGGGCGCGGCCGACTCAGGCGGCAGGCGGCTCAAGCGCCGACGGCTCAGGCCGCACGCACGGGTGCGCCGAGGCCGGAGAGGATCCGCTCGAGGCCATCGTGAAGCGCGACCCGCGGCTCCCAGCCGAGCACCTCACGGGCGCGGGTGACATCGAGGCAGCTGCGATCGACCTCGCCGGGCCGCGCGGGCGCGAACACCGGGTCGCCGAGCCCGGGCACCGCCACCTCGTTGAGCGCCGCGAACAGGTCGAGCACCGAGGTCTCGCGGCCATGGCCGATGTTCACCGGCCCGGTGACCGCGTGGTCGGCGGCGAGCAGGTTCGCGGCGACGACGTCGGAGACCTCGACCCAGTCTCGGGTCTGACGGCCGGTGCCGTAGACAGTGGGGGTCCCTCCGTCGATGGCGAGTCCACAGAAGATCGCGACCACGCCCGCCTCGCCGTGCACGTCCTGACGGGGCCCGTAGACGTTGCCGTAGCGCAGCGACACCGTGGAGAGGCCGTGCAGACGGACATAGAGCTCGCAGTACCCCTCGGCGGCGTGCTTGCTCGTCCCGTAGGGGGCAAGCGCGCGGATCGGGTGCTCCTCGGGGGTGGGCAGGAGCTCCGCATCGCCGTAGAGGCCCCCGCCGGTCGACGTGTTCACGAGCCGCCGGACCCCGCAGGCGCGGGCCGCCTCGAGCACCGAGAGGGCGCCGAGCACGTTGACGGTCGCGTCGTGCGTCGGGTTCTCCACCGAGGAGCGCACGTCGATCTGGGCGGCGAGGTGGAAGACGACCTCCGGGCGGGCCGCCGCGAACGCGTCGCGCACCGCGTCGCGCTCGCGCACGTCGAGCTCGAGCAGCCGCGCCCCGGCCTCCAGCGCGCTCGCGAGGTTCTCGCGCTTGCCGGTCGAGAGGTTGTCGATGACCAGCACCTCGTCGCCGCGGGCGAGCAGCCCGTCGACGAGGTTCGAACCGATGAAGCCGGCGCCGCCGGTGACCGCGCATCTCATGGGCGAGTTTCGTATCGGCGGTACCGCCGCCGACCTTGAGCCGGTTCCCGCGCTCGGACGCTTCGCAGACTCGCCGCTATCCGGCGAGGACCGGCAACATCACCCCGAGCTTGATCTCGGTCTCCGCGAGCTCCTCCGCCGGATCGGAGTCGCGGACGATCCCGCAGCCGGCGTAACAACGGGCGTGGGTACCGCGGAGCAGCGCACCGCGCAGGGCGACACAGAACTCGCCGTCGCCGGTTGCATCGGTCCACCCCACCGCCCCGGCGTACCAGCCGCGGTCGAACCCCTCAAGCGCCGGGATCGCCGGCAGCGCCGCGGCCGGCTCCGCTCCGACCGCCGGGGTCGGATGCAGCAGGCCCGCGAGGGTGAGAGCGTCGACGGGACCGGCAAGCTGGGCACGGATCGGCGCGGCGAGATGCTGGATGTTGGCCACCTTCACGAGCACCGGCTCCTCGGCGGTGGTCACCCACACCGAGTGTGGACGCAGCGCGCGGGCGATACGGCGCGACACGATCGCGTTCTCGCCGCGATTCTTATCGCTGCGCAGCAGCCGCTCGCCGAGGTGGTCGTCGACCGCAGGGTCGGCGCTGCGTCGGGTGGAGCCGGCAAGCGCGACGCTCGTGGCGCGCTGACCCTGGCGGCGAATGAGCAGCTCGGGGGTGGCGCCGAGGAACGTCGCGTCGCCCCGACCGACGGCGTACACGAACGAGGTCGGGAACGCCTCGCGCAGCAATCCCAGCACCGCCGCCGGGTCATGATCGACGGGGGCGTGCACATCGACCTCCCGGGCGAGCACGACCTTTTCGAACTCCCCGGCGGCGATCCGGTCCGTCGCCTGGGCCACCGCCTGCTCGAAGTGGGCGGGCGGCATCGGGCTCACCAACTCGTAGGCACCGACCGGCGCGGGGTCCTGCATCGGCAGGGGACCACGTCGCAGACCGGTCAGCCGCGCCGTCACCCGGGCGAGTGCCGACTCCTCCGTGTCGTCGGGCGACACCTCGAGATTGACGGTGAGCCACGACCGCGACCCGCACCGGGCGAGGGAGATCTCCGGAACGAAGAGTGAGCCGGGCGCGAACCCCCGCCACGTCGGCCCCCTGCTGCCGGCCGCGGAGAACGCGAAGCCCCCGAATGCACAGAGGCCGGCGCCCGGGCTTCCCGGCGCGTCGTCGGCGAGCGCCGCTGCCGCGGTGGCACGCCCCCGAGCGGCGAGCTCGGCGAACCGGCCTTCCCCGGTCGCCTCGAGCGCGACGACCGAACCCAGACCGGCCACAGCGATCGCATCGCGCGCCGGCTGCTCCAGGCAGAACCAGGACTCATCCGGTCGGCGTGAGCAGGCAACGACCGCGGAGGGGTCGCCGGCGTCGGGCATCTCGGCGGTCAGGCTGGCCAGCCGGGGCCGGCCGTCGGCGCGGGCGCGGCGCAGGGCAGTTGCGACACGACCCTCCAGACGGGCGGCGGCCCGTCGGTCGAGCCAGCCCGTCTCGCGGGTGGAGGCGATCACGCATTCGAGCATAGGCGGGCCCCGCTGCCGCGCCTCACATCCGGAGAGCTCGGTAATAGAACCTGATCTGAACTCCACAAACCTGCGTATCATTGTCGAAAGAGGATCGTGATCGCTCGGAGGCAGCGCATGGACGTGACGCTCTCAGAACCCGCGGTACAGCCCGCCTCGGTGCAGACTGACGGGATCTGGTTTGGGCCGAGTGCGCGTCCACTCGCCGGCTGGCTGTCCCATCGCGTCGACGCGCAGGCAGTCTCGGCGATCGTGATCGCGCCGCCCACGGGCTACGCCTACTGGTGCGCGCACCGCCCGCTGCGGATGCTCGCCGAGCGGCTCACCGCCTCCGGGCATGACGTGCTGCGGATCGACTACGACGGCACCGGTGATTCGGCAGGCGATCAGTGGGAGTCAGACCGCCTGCAGGCGTGGCGCGACAGCCTCGCTGCCGCCGTGCGCGAGGTCCGCGGACGCGGCGCCGAGACGGTGACGCTCGTCGGCGCCCGGCTCGGGGCGACCGTCGCCCTGCTCGACGCTCGAGAGCTCGGCGCCGACCGGGTCGTCGCGTGGCTGCCCCCGGCCCGCGGTCGCCGCTACACCAAGGAGGTGCGTCTGCTCTCTGAATCCGTCCCGGTCAGCCACGAGCCGCGGGGCCGAGAGGGCACCCGCGTGCTCGCCGGCAACGTGTTCACCGCGGACACCGTGCGCGAGATCTCCGGGCTCACCCTCACCGACCTCACCGGCCCGCCGGCGGAGTCCGTGCTCGTCATCGACACCCCCAGTGGAACCTCCAGCGACGCCGTCGCACAGCTGCGCGAGCTCGGGACGACGGTGGAGCACCTCGTCTCCGATGACGCGCAGGAGGCGCTCGAGACCCCGCCCGAGTACGCCGTGCCCCCGGGGGGGCTCCTGGACCAGATCGCGAAGTGGATCGGCCCCGCGCCGGAGACGGTCCCGATCTCGGCGACGGCTGCTAGAGCCGGGGACGTCACGAGGTCTCTACCCGCGGTGGCGCGAATCCCGTGGCGGGGAGGGACCGTGCGCGAGCAATTCATGCGCCTCGGTCCCGAGCGTCACGCGGCGGTGATGACCGAGCCCGACGACGACAACGCCGACCCCGACGCGGCGCTGCTCGTGCTGCTCAACCCCGGCTCCGAGACGCACGTCGGACCGGGACGCGCGTGGGTGGAGTACGCCCGTGAGCTCGCGCTGGCCGGCCGCTGCACCGTACGGGTCGACTTCCTGGGCTGGGGCGAGAGCCCGGAGGCCGGAGCCACGCCTGGGCGACCCTACGACGCCGCCTGCGTCGGCGACACGCTGTCGATCGTCGAGGCGCTGCGTCGGGTCGGGCATCGCCGCATCGTCATCGGCGGTCTCTGCGCGTCGGCCTGGATCGCGCTCGCCGCGGCTCGGCACGAGGCGGTCGACGGCGTGATCGCCATCAACCCGCAGCTCTACTGGCAGCCGGGGGATCCGGTGGAGATCGACTGGGATCTCATCCGCGCCGAACGGGCGGACGAGATCCGCCACGTCGAGCGCGGGGCGCGCCTGCATCTGTGGGACGTGACGGACGCGGTTGGACTCCGCGGACGGGTCGGCCACTGGCTCGACGATCTGGCGGATGGCCCGGCACGCGTCGAACTGCTCTTCACCGAGGCGGACGACGGGCTCGTCTACCTGGAGCGCCGGCACGGTCGCCGCCTGCACCGGCTGCGCGATGCCGGCGTGATCGGCGTCCACCAGGTCGCCGACATCGACCACCCGATGCATCTCACCTGGCTGCGCCCCGGCATGGTGCACGCGATCGAGCAGTCGCTGGTGCGGATCGATCAGACGATCCGCGGCCGCGAGCGGGCATCCGCCGCGGGCTGAGCACGACCAGCCCCGCTACGCGCGGCCAAGCACCCAACGCGGCCGTGACCACATCTGCCAGCGCTCGACCTCGCGGAAGCCGAGACGCCGGTAGAAGGGCTCGCCGGCCACCGACGCGTAGAGCAGCGCCCGCTCGGCGCCGTCCTGCGCAGCGGCGGTGAGCGCGCCCTCAAGCGCGGCCCGCCCGTAGCCGTGACCCTGAGCCTCGGCGGCACTGGCCATCGACCACACGACGACGGTCTCCCCCACACTGACGAGCGCGAGGCACGAGCGGAGCTCACCGGCGGCGTCGAACGCGCCCCACAGCTCGTGCGCGGCATCCGGGCCCGGCGCCGGCAGCGCGATCTCCGCGAGCGCCGGCTCGATCTCGAACACTGCGGTGACCAGCCCCCCCCCCGCCGCGCCCCCGGCGTCGTCGCGCAGGCGCCCCCCCCCCCGCCCCCGGGGCCCCC
>CAXTTD010000224.1:0-4736 GCA_964246945.1 uncultured Solirubrobacteraceae bacterium
CCCCGGCTACCGCCACCGGCGCCGCCCGGGCCTCCGGCGCCCTGACCACCACGACCGCCGCGGCCACGGCCGCGACCGTCACGGCCGTCGCGACCGCCGCGATCGGGAGTCTGCGGCGGCGGCTCGTCCATGATCGTGAGATCGGCGCCCGTGTAGCCCTCGGGCATGATCTCGCCCTTGTTGATCCAGCACTTCACGCCGATGCGACCGAAGGTCGTCTTCGCCTCGTAGAAGCCGTAGTCGATGTCGGCACGCAGCGTGTGCAGCGGGACACGACCGTCCGAGTAGCTTTCGGTGCGCGCCATCTCGGCGCCGCCGAGGCGACCGGAGACCTGGATCTTGACGCCCTTGGCGCCGGAGCGCATCGCGCTGGTGAGCGCGCGCTTCATCGCCCGCCGGAAGGCAACGCGATTCTGCAGCTGCTCGGCCACCGACTGCGCGACCAGGCGCGCGTCGAGCTCGGGACGCTTGATCTCAAGGATGTTGACCTTCACCTGCTTGTTGGTGATCCGGTGCAGGTGACGGCGCAGCGCGTCGACCTCGGATCCCGACTTGCCGATCACGATGCCGGGGCGCGCGGTGTTGATGTTTACCTCGACCTCGGTCGCGTTCTTGCGGATCGTGATGTCCGAGAGTCCCGCGTGTGAGAGCCGGCCGACGATGTAGTCACGGATTTGCTCGTCCTCGTGCAGATAGTCCGAGAAGTGCTTCTCGTTGAACCAGTTCGCCTTCCAGTCGTGGATGTACCCCACGCGGATCGACTCAGGATGAACTTTCTGACCCATGGTTATCTATCTCTGGATTCGTCGGTGCGAAGCACGGGGGATTTCAGTTCTTCGGGGTGAGCAGGATCGTGAGGTGACTCGTCCGCTTGCGGATCCGCGTGGCGCGGCCCTGCGCGCGCGGACGAAAGCGCTTGATGGTCGGACCCTCGTCGGCATGAATCGCCTTGACGTACAGGTCCTCGCCGACGAGCTCGTGATTGTGCTCGGCATTGGCGACCGCCGACTCGAGCAGCTTGCTCCAGTCACGGGCGATTGCCCTTGGCGTGACAGCGAGGATAGCTCGCGCCTCATCCACCGATTTCCCGCGGATGTGGTCGCACACCAGCCGCGCCTTCCGGGCACTCGAGCGCACGTACTTCGCCTGCGCCCGCACCACCGGCGCGACCTCCCCGGGCTCCCGCGCCCCCCGCCGCCGCCGTCCCGCAGGAGCGGTCGGCCGCGACGGAGCAGCCGCCGCAGCGGACGCGGCCTCAGCAGCAGTCTCGCTCTCAGCGTCGGAATCGGCCTCGGAGTCGGAATCGGCCTCGGAGGCGGCAGCCGCCGGCTCCTCCTCGACGTCCTCGCTCGCGGGCTGCGACACCTCAGCGACGACGTCCGCGAGCTCATCCCCGGCCGGAGGCGTCGTCGCGCTCTCCTTCGAGGTCTGGGGAGCGGACGGGGCGTCCTCGGTCGAGGACCCTCGCGAGCTGTCGGCGGCGGCGGCGGTCTCGGGCTCGGCCGCGGGGTCCTCGGGTGAGGCCGCCCCGGGAGTCTGTTCGGGCTCTTCGGTCATCGTCTCTTACCCGTCCCGGCATGCCCGCGGTAGAGCCGGGTGGGCGCGAACTCCCCGAGCTTGTGGCCCACCATGGACTCGGAGATGAACACCGGCACGTGCTTGCGCCCGTCGTGGACGGCGATCGTGTGACCCACCATCTCGGGGAAGATCGTCGAGGTCCGCGACCAGGTCCGGAGCATCCGCTTCTCGCCCGAGGCGTTCATCGCCTCGATGCGGTCCATCAGCCGCTCCTGGACGAACGGCCCCTTCTTGCTCGAGCGACTCATCGACTCCTACCCTTCCCCCGGCGGCGGCCGCGGACGATGTACTGGTCGGACTTCTTGCCCTTCTTGCGGGTGCGGTACCCGAGGGTGGGCACGCCCCACGGGGTGACCGGATGGCGACCGGCGGTGGTGGAGCCCTCGCCGCCGCCGTGCGGGTGGTCGACCGGGTTCATCGCGGTGCCGCGGGTCTGGGGCCGCACGCCCATGTGGCGCTTGCGGCCGGCCTTGCCGATCTTCACGTTCTGGTGGTCAGAGTTGCCGATCGTGCCCACGGTGGCGCGGCACTCGGCCCGGACCATGCGCATCTCGCCCGAGGGCAGGCGCAGCGTTGCCATCTCCCCGTCCTTGGCGAGCAGCTGCACGCCGGTGCCGGCGGAACGGGCCATCTGGCCGCCCCGACCCGGGGTGAGCTCGACGTTGTGGACGATCGTGCCCGGGGGCATGGCCGACAGCGGCAGCGCGTTCCCGACCCGGATCTCGGCGCCCTCGCCGGACATCACGCTCGCCCCGACCTGCAGGCGCGCGGGGGCCAGGATGTAGCGCTTCTCGCCGTCGGCGTAGTGCAGCAGCGCGATGTAGGCGGATCGGTTGGGGTCGTACTCGATGTGGGCGACCTTCGCCGGGATCCCGTCCTTGCGGCGCTTGAAGTCGATCTGCCGGTACAGGCGCTTGGCCCCGCCGCCGCGATGGCGAGAGGTCTTGCGCCCGTGGGCGTTGCGCCCGCCGGACTTGGTGAGACCGGAGACGAGCGACTTCTCAGGGCTCGAGCGGGTGATCTCCGCGAAGTCGGGATAGGAGACGAAACGGAGTCCCGGGGAGGTGGGCTTGGGCTTGCGGATCGGCATTACTGCTCACCGCCTTCGGCGGACTCGCACAATGGGTTCAGATGGGGGTTCACTTCGTTCACTCGGGTGCCTCGAACGCCTGGAAGATCGGGATCGAGTCGCCCTCGCGGACCTGCACGATGGCCTTCTTCCACGCCCGGGTGTGCCCGGCGTAGACGCCGCGGCGCTTGGGCTTGGCCTTCACCGAGACCGTGCGCACGCCGGTGACCTTCACGTCGAACAGGGTCTCGACGGCTTGGCGGATCTGGGTCTTGTGCGCCTTGGCGTGGACGCGGAAGGTGTACTTGCCGGCCTCGGCGAGGACAAACGACTTCTCGGAGACGACCGGGCGGATGATGACCTGGCTGGGTTCCATCAGGCGACTCCGGTGGTGGGGGTCGGCTCGGTGGGAGCTGCATCGGCGCCGGTGGCGCGGGCGGTGAGCTCGGCCAGGGCCACCTCGGAGACGAGCAGCGACGCGGCGCCGATGATGTCGGCCACGCCCGCGTCGCTCACCGGCACGACCTCGGCCTGACGCAGGTTGCGGAAAGACAGGCCGGCCGCGACCTCGCTCTCGGCGAGCACCACCAGCGCGGGCGTGGTGGCGCCCCAGTCGGCGAGCAGGCGGACCGCCTGCTTGGTCGACGGCGCGTCGAACACCGTGGCGTCGAACACGGCGAGCGAGCCGCGCTCGGCGTGGACCGACAGCGCGGAGCGCAGCGCGGCGCGGCGCGCCTTGCGGTTCACCTTGACGGTGTAGTGGCGCGGCTGGGGCCCGAACACGGTGCCGCCGCCGGTCCAGATCGGCGAGCGCGAGGAGCCCGCCCGCGCGCGGCCGGTGCCCTTCTGGCGCCACGGCTTCGCGCCGCCGCCGGAGACCTCGCCGCGGGTCTTCGAGGAGTGGGTGCCCTGGCGGCGGGCGTTGAGCTCGGCGCGGACCGCCTCATGGACCAGCGACATGTTGAACGCGGCCTCGAAGGCGGTGGCGTCGAGCGCGGCCGACGTGTCGGCTCCGTCGCCGATCCTGGGTGCGGTTCTAGGCATCGGTACGCACCTCCACGGTTCCGCCCTTGGGCCCCGGCACCGCGCCACGAACCATCATCAGGTTGCGGTCGGGCATCAGCTCGACCACGGTGAGGCCGCGCTGGGTGATGCGCTTGCCGCCCATCTGGCCGGGTCCGCGGATGCCCTTCATCACGCGGGCGGGCCACGCGGAGGCACCGATCGAGCCCGGGGCCCGGTAGTTGTGGGAGCCGTGGGTCTTGGGGCCGCGCGAGAAGTTGTGGCGCTTGATCGTGCCGGCGAAGCCTTTGCCCTTCGAGGTGCCGGAGATCTTCACCTTGTGGCCGACCTCGAACGCCTCGACGGTGACGGTCTCACCGACGAGCAGCTCGCCGGCCTCGTCGCGGAACTCGACGAGGTGCTTGTGAGCGGAGGCATCGGCCTTCTTGAGATGGCCGAGCTCGGCCTTGGTGAGATGCTTCTCCTTGCAGGCACCGAACGCGAGCTGCACGGCCTCGTAGCCGTCCTGCTCGACGCTGCGGACCGCCGTCACCGGACACGGACCGGCCTCGAGCACGGTCACGCGCTCGACCCGGCCGTCGTCGAGGAACCGCTGGGTCATCCCGATCTTCTTGGCGAGGATGGCGGGCATCGGTCTAGCTCGCGAGCCGGATCTCGATGTCGACGCCGGCCGGAAGGTGGTCCAGGCGCTGCAACGAGTCGACGGTCTTGGGGGTCGGCTGATGGATGTCGATCAGCCGCTTGTGGGTGCGGATCTCGAAGTGCTCGCGAGAGTCCTTGTCCTTGAACGGCGACCGGATCACGCAGTACACGTTCTTCTCCGTGGGCAGCGGCACGGGCCCGGCGACGGTCGCGCCGGTGCGCTGGGCCGTCTCCACGATCTCCTTGGCCGCCGTCTCGATCGCCGTGTGGTCGTAGGACTTCAGGCGGATGCGGATCTTGTTCTGGGCGATGGTCGCCATGTGAATTCTCTGTCTCTGGGTCTCGTGGCGGCGCGAGCCGGTTCACACCGTCCCGCGGCCGCTTCGTCAATTCGTATCTGACACAAAAAGAAGCGGCGGGGGCG
>CAXTTD010000224.1:4746-5734 GCA_964246945.1 uncultured Solirubrobacteraceae bacterium
GGTGACTAACTCGCCTCCACAAAAAACCCCGGGGGGGGGGGGGGCGCCCCCCCCCCCCCCCGTCCTGCGGGTGCTACTCGATGATCTCGGTCACGACGCCGGAGCCGACCGTACGGCCGCCCTCGCGGATCGCGAAGCGAAGTCCCTGGTCCATGGCGATCGGCTGGATGAGCTCGATCTCCATGGTCACGTTGTCGCCCGGCATGACCATCTCCGTGCCCTCGGGCAGGTTGGCGACGCCGGTGACGTCCGTGGTGCGGAAGTAGAACTGCGGCCGGTAGCCGGTGAAGAACGGCGTGTGACGACCGCCCTCCTCCTTCTTGAGGACGTAGACCTCGGCCTTGTACTTGGTGTGCGGCGTGATCGAACCGGGCTTGCACAGCACCTGGCCGCGCTCGATGTCCTCGCGCTTGGTGCCGCGCAGCAGGCAGCCGGCGTTGTCGCCCGCCTGACCCTGATCGAGGTTCTTCTTGAACATCTCGACCCCGGTGACCACGGTGGTGACGGTCGGCTTGATGCCGACGATCTCGACGGTCTCGCCGACCTTGACGATGCCCGACTCGATGCGGCCGGTGGCCACGGTCCCGCGGCCGGTGATCGAGAACACGTCCTCGACCGGCATCAGGAACGGCTTGTCGAGGTCACGCACGGGCTCCGGGATGTAGGAGTCCAGCGCGGCCGCGAGCTCGACGATCTTTTCCTCGTACTCCGCGTCACCCTCGAGCGCCTTCAGCGCCGAGCCGGTGACGAACGGGATGTCGTCGCCCGGGAACTCGTACTCGGAGAGCAGTTCGCGGATCTCGACCTCGACGAGCTCGAGCAGCTCGGGATCGTCGACCATGTCGGCCTTGTTGAGGAACACCACGATGTAGGGCACGCCGACCTGACGGGCGAGCAGGATGTGCTCCCGGGTCTGGGGCATCGCGCCGTCGGCCGCGGAGACCACGAGGATCGCCCCGTCCATCTGGGCGGCGCCGGTGATCATGTT
>CAXTTD010000225.1:0-5721 GCA_964246945.1 uncultured Solirubrobacteraceae bacterium
CGTGGCGATCAACCCGAGCATCACGCAGACCCCGGCGACGACGCCCATGATCCCGGCGAGGACGCACGACCGGTGCAGATGGACACCTTGTATCGAGGAGCCCCCTCGAGTGGCGGTGCGTCTGCGGGTCGACATCATGAGTGGCTGGAGTGGGCGGCGAAGGCGACCTTCTCAAGCCACGGAGCGACGTTGCGCAAAAACGCGTTCTTGGCCGGCGCCGCGAGCAACGGATCGAGGTGGGAGTAGGTCTTGGCTTTGTTGATGATCTCGACGCTCGGGATCTTCGACACGCGCTTGTACTCCTTGGCGCCGTCCATCACCGCGTTGCTCTCACCGCCCAACGAGGTCTGGATCGCGAACAAGGGGATGTCGACCTGATGCAGGTACTTCAGGTGCAGCCCGAGCGTCCTAGCAGCCGGCGTCTCAGTGAGCGAGTGCGCGGCCTGCACGTCGATCGTCAACCGCTCGGGGTAATACCAGTCGATCGACCCCAGCGGCTCGATCGAGAACGCCTTGGCGACGTTCTGGATCGGGGTCGGGCCGTCGTTGACCCAGCCGGCCGGGTCCCCGGTCGCGAGATGTCCTGAATGGACGTGGATCAGATCAAGCGCGGACGGGGAGGTCGCGGCATCAAACGAGTAGCCGAGCGCCGCCAGGTTGGTCAGCGGCTTAGGCGCCTTGAGCTCGGTGGGCAACAACGGAAAGGCCTGGATAGCCGATGGGGCGTTGGGCGCCTTGAGCGCTTCCAGTGCGGCGAGCTCGCCGAATGCGCCCGCGGCCCACGGGATGTTGTCCAGCAAAGCCGAGAACGGCCCGCTCGTGTTCAGCGACGCCAGCTGCGTCCTGGCCTGCGCGGTCGTGGTAATCGACGGAAAGCCGGTGATCCGCGGGCCCAGTTCGCCGCCGTCGATCTCCACGATGCCCGACAGGTCCTTATAGCCAGGGTGCCCGTCGAACGACCATGCCGGGTAGATCGACGCCTCCGCTCCGCCGAGGGAATGCCCGCCGAGGACCACTTGGCGCTTGCCGCCATCCCGCGCCTTCTCGATCACCGCATGCAGATCGTTCATCGCCACGTTCAAGCCCCAGCTCTTGACAAACCCGTAGTCAGCCGCGTTCAGCGGCTGATAATGCGGGGAGATGCTCGGATCCGATAGCCAGCCCAGGTAATAGTTGAAGGCGTACTGCAGGCTGACCTTGCCCTTGATCGCCTTCAGCAGGACCTTATTGTTCTCAAGCACACCCTCACGACGCATCTCGGCCCACACCTGCAGGTTCGGGACGTGGCTTGAGAGATACGTCGCGACGTTGCCGAAATATCCCGCCCCCGCGTCAGTGCCGGGCACCAGCACCAGCACCCGCTTGGCGTTCGCCGACCCGTAACGCCGCACCATCACCTTGTCGTACTTATGCGGCGTTCCCGGAACAACCTCCCCGGGCACCGAGAGGATCGAAGTCGACGCGGCCTGCGAGCTCGCCGCCCACACCAGAGCAACCACCACCGTCACCACCGCCACCACCACACGGCTACGCAGCTTCATACCCATCTCCTCCCAGAACTCATTTTCTCCGCCCATGCACCGGCCACTGGCCGCACGGAACCCTATTCCGTCTCTGGCCAGCGCAGCGCACATCATTTGACGCTTCTGACTGTGCTTAAGCACACCCGCAGGCGAAGGTCATGCCGGGTCGGCGGAACCAGGGGCGTGAGCGAGCTTGGCGAGCCACACCAGGCCGCGATGATCTGCGCAATCGAGGTCGATCCCGACCAGCTCGCTGATACGAGCCAGCCGCTCGCGCAGCGTATTGCGGTGAACCGGCAACGCCGCCGCCGTGGTCTGACGATTGAAGTTGTGCTCGATCAGCACATCAAGCGTGCGCGACAGCTCCGGATACGCGCCCAACGGCGCGTACACCCGCTCCCTGATCTGCGACGCGATCCGCGGGCGTGCCCCCAGCATCAACTCAGGCAGATACTCGTCAGCCAGCAACCGACCCGCGTGACCACGTCTGGCGGCGATCAGCACGATCATCCGCAGCTCCTCCAGCGCCTGACCGACCGCTTCTCGAGGAGTGAGATCCCCCTCGATGAACGCTGCCGCAGGCGGCAGGCCAAGCTCCCGCACCACGAGCTTCTGAAAGCCGAGGCCGACCGTCCAATTGTCCTCGGTGACCGCGAGGCGTCCCGCCGCTCTCAATCGCTGGGCCAACCCGGCGTGGGGTTGCGCGTCTGCACTCGCCAGCGCGATCACAAACGGGCGAAATGCTTCCGTGACCGTGAACCCCACCTCAGCCGCCAGCTCAACTTCCCTGTCTGATCCTGGCTCATCGTCACAGAGCTGGCGCAACAGTGCCCGCGCGACACGCTCCTGGCTATCAACGGGTGCCGTATTCGCTGCCTCTTCATAGGCCTCGGCATAGATTCGCGACACCGATCCACAAACTCAAACAGCAGATCAGCGCTCTCGAGCATCGCGCCGCGCTCGCGACCGTCGGCCACCTCAAGCGCCGCGTTCCATCCATGCGTCGCTCCCTGACGAAAGTTGCCCGGTACGAAGTCCGGGGCCGTCCCATCTCGCGCCCGCGCCCGCGCCCGCACCCGGAACGCATCCAGCTCAGCCTCAGATGGCGCCACCCCGTCGATCAGCCAACGCAGCACCAGATCAAGATTCCAACGCGCCCACTCAGATGCCTGGCGCCACGATGGGCGACCACCCAGCACGTCAAAACGCGCCCAATAGCTCTCCAGCACCCGATCCGCGAAAACGTCAAGATCAAGACGACCGACCAAGCCGCGCAACGCCACACGTCGTTCCTCTGGCCCCACGCGCCGAGTATCCCGCGTTCAACCCGCCCTGTGCACCCAGAAGGACGGCTACCTCGTGTCTGACGAGCGTTGAAGGGCAACCCCTGCGGCCACCTTCTCGTCTGAGCGCGTGGTAGACACGCGGCGACATGGTCTCCTATCACCGGACGGGCAGCGGCGAGCCTCTCGTGCTGCTGCACGGCACGAACTGCTCACGCCATATCTGGGATCCGATCATCGACCGGCTCAGCGCTCGGTGTGACGCGATCGCGATTGACCTTCCAGCGCATGGCAATTCTCCCGCCACGTCGTTTGCGGCCCCCGGGTTCGCAAGGGACATCACCGAGTGCTTTGACAGACTGGGACTTCAGGCACCTGCGATCGTTGGACATTCACCCGGCGGTTGGACAGCACTGGAACTGGCGAAAGCAGGCCGTGCTGGCGCGGTGCTCGCCCTGGCGCCCGCCGGGCTGTGGCGCACGCACTCCCCGCTTTTGACCGGCATGCGGCTGCGCAGCACCTGGCGACTGGGGCCACTCACCGAACCGTTCGTTGCGACATCTCTGCGCAAGCCGTGTCGGACGAAGAATCGGGCTGGGTTCGGTCTCTGCCCACCCTGATCGCGTTCCCTACGACGTCGCCCTCCAAGCGACGCGAGACGCGATCGCCTCCAAGAACTTTCCAGAACATTTCAAGCGCTCCCGCGTCCTGCGCTTTGAGCAGGGACAACAGATCCCGTCCACGATCCCCATCCGAATCATCTGGGGCGAGAACGACAAAATCGCCCCGTGCCCTCGCCGGCAAATCCCGCTTCTGCACAGAACTCCCCAAGCACGCCCAGGTTCAGACCTGGACTGACTGCGGGCACTTGACCATGTGGGACCGCGAAAGCGACACCGCCATTGCCGCACTGCAGACCACGACATCGCCCCAATGACGAGTCGCGCCGCCGAGACGAGCAGACCCTGAGTCCGACGGCTTCCTTCACCGTGTGAGACCGCGGGCACGAACCGGCGAACAGCCGCCGCGCACGCTCCTGCAAGGTCGCCGTCCCGGGCGTCCCGGTCACGCTGCCGCGCCTCGGCCGACGGGGGCAGCAGCAGCCCGTCCGCGGGCTTGGTGATTCGTGGAACGAGCAGTGTGCGGTTGATACCGGTCGGCGTGGCGACCGGCTGGTGATTGCGGTCGCGACAAGGTCGATCTGACTTTGTAACCGTTGGTCACACTATAGGTTAGTATTGTGGGATGGCAGCGACCCATCCCGATGGTGCTTGCCGGGCCGTGGCTCGTCGTCGTCGCCGTGCTTCCCGCGAGCAAGCGATCATTGCGGCGACCCGGATGCTGTTTGATGAGCGCGGGCTGCAGGACGCCCGGGTCGAGGACATCGCGCGCGCGGCGGGACTGAACAAGGCGCTGATCTACCGGGCGTTCTCGTCCAAGGACGAGATCTTCGCGTTGACGGCCACGAGCTACCTGGATGAGCTACGTGCGCTGAGTGACGAGGCCGAATCGATCCCGGATGGTGTGCAGCGGTTGCACGAGGTCCTGACCGTGTTCGCTAATTTCTGCGTGACCTATCCCGCGTTTCTTGACTGTGGCTTATCGTTGCTGCGCCGCCCGGCGCTCGAGCTGCGCGAGATCCTGTCGGACGCGGCATGGTTTCGTGTCTCTCGTGCGGTCGGGCGATGTGTCGGTGTCGTGGAGCGAGCGCTTGAGGTCGGGGTGGCGCAGCAGGCGATCGAGGTTGAAGATCCTGGGTTCCTCGCCGGACGTCTGCTGACACAGATGATGGGCTCGCTGCACCTCTGCCGGTCAGGGGTGTCGCTTCGCGAGCCGGTCCCCGGCGCGGTCACCGCTGTGGACCTCGAGCCTGAGCAGGTGCACGACGCATGCATTCGCGACGCCCTCGCGGTAGCGGGCGTTCCCCACGGAGTCCGGACATGAGCGCCGCCGAGCATCAGACGCTCACGCTGCACGGTCATTCGATCGCCTACATGCAGAAGGGCTCCGGACCGGTCTTGCTGCTCATCCATGGGATGGCGGGCGCAATGAATACCTGGCGTTCGGTCATTGACCCGCTCGCCCACGATGCCACCGTGCTCGCGGTGGATCTCCCGGGGCATGGCTCCTCCAGTCCGGGCGGCGGCGACTACTCACTCGGATCGCTGGCCGCGTTCCTGCGCGACGTGCTGATGGCGCTCGGGCACGACCGCGTGACGCTGGTCGGTCACTCGCTCGGCGGCGGCATCGCGATGCAATTCTCCTATCAGTTTCCAGAGATGACCGAACGACTCGTCCTGGTCTCCAGCGGCGGGCTTGGGCTCGAGGTCAATCCGGCGCTTCGCGCTGCCTCTCTTCCAGGGGCGAACCTGTTCCTGTCGCTCACCGCCGGGGTGACCAAGCGAGCCTCCGGCCTCGCAGGTCGTGTCCCGGGAGCCGGGCGGGTCCCGACAAGCCCCGGCCTTGAGGAACTGGTGCGCAGCTACGCGTCGTTGGCCGACGCAGACCGGCGCTCGGCGTTTCTGGCGACTGTGAGAAGCGTTGTCGGTCTCAGCGGCCAAACCGTGCGTGCGGGAGATCGTCTGCATCTCGCCAGCGAGACGCCCGTACTGCTGATCTGGGGAGCAGACGATCCCATCATCCCCGTCGAACACGCGCGAGCTGCCCAGGAGTTGCTGCCGCACGGAACGCTCGCGGTATTCGACGGCGTACGCCACTTTCCCCATGCCGAGGCACCAGAACGGTTCGTCGCGGCGCTACAGAACTTCCGCGCCAGCACCAAGCCGGCAGCCTTCGACGCCGAGACCTGGCGGGCGCGCATGCGGATCCCCGACCAACTCAACTGAACACGCAACCTCGACACCAACGCAACGCGACTGCCCGATTGTCGCCGACAGGGCGCTTTCGCCGCCGGC
>CAXTTD010000226.1:0-2484 GCA_964246945.1 uncultured Solirubrobacteraceae bacterium
GAACAGACGATCGCGCAGCGCGGCGACACCCTCCCCTACCTCGACGAGACGCTCGCCGTCCGCGCGGAGGCCGGCCGCAGCCGCGCCCACCGCCGCGGCGCGGAGCTGCTCGTGCCCGACGGTCCCGAACGGGCCGCCGCCGTCGAACGCTGGTACCGCCACGCCGCCCGGCGCGAGATCACCGCCCGCCTGGACGGGGCGTGCGCGCGGGCGGGGCTCGAGTACGAGCGGCTCACCATCCGCGGCCAGCGCACCCGCTGGGCGAGCTGCTCACCGGGCCGGGCGATGTCGTTCAACTGGCGGCTGCTGCTCGGACCCGAGGCCGTCCTCGACTACGTGGTATGGCACGAGGTGTGCCACCTGCGGGTGATGGACCACTCGCCGCGGTTCTGGTCCGAGCTCGAGCGCTGGTGCCCGGCCTACCGCGAGCCCAAGGACTGGCTGCGCCACCACGGGCAGACGCTCGTGCTGTAGAAGCGCCGTCTGTAATCCGCGGGATGCGCCGGGTACGCCGGATGCGCGCGACTAACTCTTCGCGAGCTGCTTCTCCACCGCCTTCAGCACGCCGGCGCGGTCCTTGTGCGAGCGCTCATAGTCGCGGACCTGGGCGATGCGGTCGGCGTCGGCGGTGGCGAGCGCGGACTGGACGTCGGCCCCGTTCAGCTCGTCGTAGCCGGGCCACGGCTCCTCGCCGCGCAGCGTGTCGATTCGCTGCGTGATCGTCGAGCGATCCTGGCCGCGACGCTCGTAGGCGTCGATCTTCGCGAGGTCGATCTGCGAGAGGCCGGGCAGCCGGTGAGTGATCTCCTCGGCGGTGAGCTGATCGTATCTGGCGATCGCGAGATCGGACTCGTCGGCCACCGCGCCCTTGACCGCACCCTCGGCCTGGGCGACGCCGGGAACCTTGCGCGCCTGCCGGGCGGTGCGACGGGTCGCGTCCTGCGCGCTTTTCGCCGCGTCGGCGACCTGCTCGCCGGCTGCGCGAACGGCGTCCGCGGCGCCGGTGCGGGTCACGTCGTAGGACGGGTCGTCGTGGAGATCGGCCCGCGCGACGGCGTCCGTGAGCGCCGGGATCTCACGCAGGATGCGCGCGAGCATCTTCTCCTCGTCAGCGCGGATGCTCTGAGCGAGCTCGGCGGTGCGCGGGTCGCCGACCGACTCGGCGAGCCGCTCGAGCGCCGTGTAGGTGGCGATCTCGAGCGCCTCGGTGGCCGCCGCGTCCTTGGCGTTCTTCAGCACCTTCTCTTCCCCACCGGACCCCCGCAGCAGATCAAGCGGCGCCTTGCTAAGCGCGAGGGTCTGACCGACGACCTCCTCGGTGACGTCGACCAGGAACTGCAGCGGGGTCCGCCCCCCGTTGAGCTCACTCGCGCGCCGGCCGACGCGCTGGGCGTGGCCCCGGGTCTCCTGAAGATGGGTCTCGAGCCCTGAGCGGTAAGGGCCGTCCGGCGTCATCGCAATCTGCGACTGGAGCACGCGCACGAGCGCGTCCTCGCTGGCCTTTGCTTCGCCGAGATATTGGGCAACTTTCTGGGATGCGTTCATGGGGGAGTCCGATCGCTGGAGGAGGGCGGTGGGAGTCGACTCGAGAGCAGCCGGTCCTGCGGGGTAGCTACCCGGGCGCAGGCGCCGCGAACGAGCGTTCGTGTGTGGTCGCTCACGGCCGGACGTTGGCGGCCCGCGGACATCTCCACGCTCACGACGGTCGATTCCGGCCCGCGGGACATCTGCGCGCGCTGGAATGATCGGCGGGCCGAGCGACGCTGCGCCGGAGTGACCGCGGGGCTGGGGCTACGCCGCGCCGGCGAGCACGACGCCGTCGCAGTCCTCGCCGGGCGCCTGGGCCCCGGGCAGGGGCAGGTCCATCTCGGTGAGCCCGCCGAGGAAGCGGTACTCGACCTTGCCCGCGGCGAGGCCCTCGAGCAGTCGACGGATACCGAGGTTCTCGGTGAGCAAGGTGGCGCGGAAGCGACGTATGCCCCGGGCGACGGCCTCCTGGGCGAGGCGATCCACGAGCTCGCGACCGAGACCCTGGCGCTGGTAGGCGTCACCCACGACAATTGCCATCTCGGCCGATTCGCGATCATCGGGCAGGCGGATGAAGCGCGCGACACCCACGATCGGATCGCCGTCGACCTCGGGGAGGGTGGCCACGAGCGCGAAGTGATCGCAGCCGTCCACCTCGACCAGGTAGCGGGTGTCGGCAGCCGACAGCGATGGCTTGGCGACAAGGAAGCGTCGGTAACGAGATTCGGGGGAAAGCCGGTCGTGGGAGTCGCGCAGCCGCGCGTGGTCGTCCGGCCGGATCGGCCGGATGACGGGCGCGGGAGCGAGAGCGGGGTCGGGCGGCTGCAGGAGCACACTTTGACCGTAGGTCGCCCCCGGGACTCGCTGTGTGGAGCGCATCACGGTCGGCGCGCGGCCCGGCCGCGGCCCCGTGCGTGCGGCGGCACCGATTTGGGATAAGCCGCGGTGGGCGGTCGG